>NZ_JBHXKE010000035.1:0-47671 GCF_042722765.1 Kitasatospora sp. NPDC058406 | reverse complement strand
CGCCCGGCCGCGAATCCGCATTTCGCGCCCCCCCCGCCCGAGGCGGTGGCGGGGGGGGGGGAGCCGCGCCCCGCCCCGGGCGACGGCGATCAGGTCGCACCCGCCGCCGTCGCTCCCCCAGTCGGTCTCCAGCAGCGCCCCGGGCTCGGCGACATCGCCGGGGCGGAGCAGCACCGCTGCCGCCGCGTCGCCGAAGAGCGGTGCCGTGTCGCGGTCGAGCGGATCGGTGATCGCCGAGTACTTCTCGGCCGCGACGACCAGGGGCGCCCGGCAGGTCCCGCTGCGGAGCAGGGCGGCGGCCGTCGTCAGGGCGTAGAGGAAACCGGAGCAGACGGCCGCGAGGTCGAACGCGGGCACGGTCCCCAGGCCGAGGCGGTGCGCGACCTCCGGCGCGGTGGCCGGACAGGGACGGTCCGGTGTGGTGGTGGCCAGCAGGACCAGGTCCGGCCGCGGTCCGGCGGGCCCGGCCGAGGCGATCGCGGCGCGGGCCGCGGCGGTGGCCAGGTCGCCGGTGCTCACACCGGGCCCGGCCACCCGCCGGCGGTGGATGCCGGTGCGGCCGACGATCCACTCGTCGGTGGTGTCGAGGCCGCCGCGCTCGATGACCTGTCGGTTGGTCACCACCAGCGGCGGGAGGCTGGTGCCGATCCCCCCGATCACCGCCGCCGGCCGACGCACCGTCCGATGCGCCGCCCGGCCCGCGCTCCGGTCCGTGGTCGCGCCGCCCGGGGGCACACCGCCCGGGGGCCCGCCCGCGGCGCCGCGCGGGGGCGTCATCGCGCGAGGAACGGGGACGGCGGCTTCGGGATGCCCGCGAGACCGCCGTCGGGGACGGACAGCCCCCCGTCCAGGACGACGGCCTGCCCGGTGAGGAAGGCGGAGGCGGGCGAGGCCAGGAAGAGCGCCGCCGAGGCGACCTCCTCCGGCTCGGCCCAGCGTCCCAGGGGCAGGTGGGCGAGCAGCCAGTCGCTGAGTGCGGCGTCGGTGTGGACGGCGGCCGTCATGTCGGTCCGGACCCAGCCCGGACACAGCGCGTTGACCCGGATGCCCGAACGGGCCCACCCCACCGCGAGGCTGCGGGCCAGCGACACCTGGGCCGCCTTGGTGGCGGCGTACACCTCCATCAGCGGCGTACCCACCAGACCGGCCACCGAGGACATCAGCACGACGCCGGCGCCGTCGGACCGGGCCAGGTACGGGTGGGCGTGCCGGCAGACCGCCGCGGTGGCGTTGAGGTTGACCGCGACCACCTCGTCCCACACCGGCTGCGGGAGGAGTTGCAACGGCGCGAGGAGCGCGCTGCCGTCGGGCTCGGCGGGCAGGATCCCGACGTTGTGGACGACGACGTCGAGGCCGCCCAGGGCCTCCGCGGCGTGGTCGACGAGCACCGCCTGCCCGGTGTCGGCGAGGTCGCCCGGGGCGAGCACGGGGCTGTCGCCGTACTCGGCGACCAGCTCGGCGGTGTGCTTGAGCGCGGCGGCGGTGCGGGCGGACAGCGCGAGCCGCGCGCCGGCCTGGGCGAACGCGACGGCGACGGCCTGTCCGATGCCGCGCGAGGCGCCGGTCACCAGTGCGCGTCGGCCGTCGAGCCGGAACCGGTCGAGGACGGTCATGACGGGGCTCCTCAGATGCTGACGCGCCGCCGGGACGCGCGGGAGGGTCGGGGTTGGGGGCCGGGGGGCCGGAGGGTCGGGATCCGGAGGGATCGGGGGCGCCGGACGCCTCAGGAGGCGGGGGCGCGCAGGGCGGGCGCACCGGTCCAGGTGAGCAGGGCGCTGCCCCAGGTGAGCCCGGCGCCGAGGACGCAGACGAGGAGGCGGGCGCGGTCGGGCAGCAGGCCGCGGGCCGCGGCGTCGGCCAGCGCGAACGGGGCGGAGGCCGCGCCGATGTTGCCGGTGAGGTGCCCGGTGATGTGGAGTCGCTCGGGCGGGATGCCGGTACCGGCCGCGACGGTGCGCAGGAGCAGCGGGTTGGGCTGGTGGGTGATGAAGGCGTCGATGTCCTTGAGGTCGAGGCCGTGTTCGGCGAGCGTCTCCTCGACCATGCGCGGGAAGACCTCGATGATGAAGTCGCGCACGGCCCGGCCGTCCATGTGGATGTGGTGCAGCCCGTCCGCCAGGCTCCGGGGGCCGGCCGGTATCCGGCTCCCGCCGCCCGGGATGAGCACGTGGTGCGCGCCGCGGCCGTCGGAGCGGAGGCGGAAGCCGTGGAAGCCCCCGCCCCCGGGCACCGGGCCCAGCACCGCGGCGGCGGCGCCGTCCGCGAAGAGCACGGCGGTGCCCCGGTGGGAGGGGTCGACGAACTTCGAGTAGGCCTCGACGCCGACGACCGCCGCGTACCGGATGCCCGGGGTCGTGGAGAGCCAGTCGTGGGCGACCTTGGCTCCGAAGAGCCAGCCGGAACAGGCCGCGCTGACGTCCAGCGCCACCGCGTTCACGGCACCGGTCAGGGCCTGGACGCGGCAGGCGGTCGCCGGTCCGAGCTCGTCCGGCGTGGAGGTGGCCGCGACGACGACGTCGAGCAGGTCCGGCGGGATGCCGGCGGCCTCGCACGCGGCCAGCACGGCGGCGGCCGCGAGGTCGGACGCGGCCTCACCGCTCGCGGCCACGTGCCGTTCGACCACTCCGGTGCGTTCGAGGATCCACTCGGCGGACACCCCCGCGAGCCGGCCGATCTCGTCGTTGCCGCGCACCTCCGCGGGCAGGTACGTGCCCATCCCCAGCACGCCGATCGCGGAGGAGGTCCTCCCGGCCACCACGGGCCCCTTGTCCGGTCTCACGGTGTGCTCCTTCTCTGGTCGGCCCGGGGGGCCGGAACGGGGTGTGGAACGGGTGACCGCACGGGACCCGGAACGGGGCCGTGGGGATCACCGGGGGCAGCACGGGGCATCACGGGCCGGTGTCGCGGGTGCAGCCGTCGACGTCACGGGGGCCGTGGGCGTCGAGCAGTGCGGCGGGGTGGTCGGCCCGGTCGAGTGCGGAGAGGGCGAGGCCCCGGCCGGGGTCGAGGGCGTCCACGATGTCCGGGAGGACGGGTCGCAGCCGGTCGCAGAGGGCGTCCGTCGCGGCCGGGAACGCGCGCACGGTCGCGGGCGCGAGCACGCCGGCCGCCAGCAGCGGGCCGGCCAGCCGCCGGGCCCGGCGGAGTCCCGCGAGCGCCGCGAGGTCGTCGGCCAGGGGCACGGTCCACCCCGGGCCGTCCGCGCCGGCCGCCACGACACCACCCGCCGCCGCGTCGGCCGCCAGCCGGCAGGCCAGGACGTCCCCCAGGTCCAGGGCATCCGCCAGCAGCGGGTTCCAGAGGTCCAGCGCCCGGCGCCCGGCCGCGACGCCGGCCGCGTGCGCTGCCGCGAGGTCGTCGGCGAGCCGGTCCTGCAGGGTCGCGACGACGTGCGGCCACCACGCCACGTGCAGGGGCTCGCTCAGATCGTTCGGATCGCCCAGGTCGTTCAGGTCGTTCAGGTCGTTCAGATCGCTCGGCTCGCGGGCCGCGTCCGCCGGACGGACCGGGCGCTCCTCGACGAGGGCCCGCCCGGCGTCGAGGAGGATGAGGGTGTTGTCCCCGCCCGCGTTGTCGAAGGCGCGGGCGAAGCCGAGGTACCCCGCGAACCGGTTGCCGTCGAAGAAGCCGGACACACCGCACCGGTGCTGCAATCCGTCGATCAGTTCGGCCACCGACCGCGTGCTGTACGCCTTGTAGAGGGCGAGCGCCCGGTCGACGCCCGCCCACGGGGAGAAGGTCATCGCCGTCTCCGGCCGCTCGGCCGGCCCTGCGGCGCGCCCGGCCGCCCACGCGGCCAGGGCCGCCCGTGCGGTGCAGCGCAGCGCGTACGCCTCCGCCAACCCGCCGATCACGGCGTGCTGCTGGGGGCGGTACTCCAGGACGGGTACCCCCGGAGCCAGCCGGCCGTGGGTCCGACGGCCGGCGCTGAACCGCCAGGCCATGGCCGCGCTGCGGCCCGCCAGGCCCGCCATGGCCGAAGGCAGGGTGGCCCACAGACCCTGCCCGCAGCTCAGGGTCCGTCGGAGGCGGGCGTCGGGACCGGCCGACGGGTCGTGCAGCACTCCGGCGTCGTCGATCGTGGCACCGTCCGCGAGCCAGCGGTCGACGGGCACGCGCACGCCGTCGAAGCGAACCAGGCCGTAGGGCAGCGGGAGGGCGTCCACGGCGACCGGGGCCGAGATCGAGACGCCCGGCGCGGGCCGGCCCTCGGCACCGGTGATGTCGACGAGGAACGAGAACACCCCGCCGTCCCGGCCCTGTGTCAGCAACCGCGCGCACACCACCGCCTGCTGGGGCAGCCCCGCCGCGGCCACCGAGGAGAACTTCGCGGCGCGCTCGTCCGGGGTGCGGAGGACGAACGCGCGGCGCGCCACGTCGAAACGTGCCTCGGTACGGATGCCGAGGTGGCTGCCGGCCTCGCCGATCTCGGTGACCATGAAGGAGCCCTTGGTCCGGGCGTGTGCCAGCGCCCCGGACGGGTCGGCCTCCTCCCCGCCCAGGAGGACCAGCGATCCGACGCACAGCGTGTAGTGGGAGAGGAACGTCTGGTAGAGCGGCGGATCGGCGAGGACCGTCGCCTCCCCGAGGGCGGCCAGGAGTTCGGCATCGGCGACCACCTCGGCGGCGGGCGGCAGCAGGGCGGCCAGCCTGGTCAACCGTCGGTGGGCGCGGGTGTCCGTCCGCAGGTCGGCGGGACCGCCCCGCGCCGGCCCTCCCGGCTCCTCACCTCCCGCCTCCGCACCTCCCGGCTCCGCGAATCCCGGCTCCGTGTCTCGCCTCTCCGGCTCGTCCCGGATCGGATCCTCCGCCAGCACCTTCCCGAGCTCGTCCCCCCGTCCCGGTGGAAGGAGTGATGTCAGGCGCGCCACGACGTCCGCGGCCCCGCGCCGGTGCCCGTCCCGCTGTCCGGTGTTCACGACGCCTTCTCCCCTCTGCCCGCCCGGCCCGCGCCGGGCGAGGTCCGGCGGGGACGGACGCCCCGGGTCGTCCGCGTGCCCTCCCGTCCCGGCGGTGGGCCACCCGCCGTCGAAGACCGGTGCCAGGGCCACGACGTGCGGCATGGCGAGCCGCACGCTGGTGGTGAGCGTCCGGCCGGTGCCGGCTTCGAGTACCTGTGAGGCTCCGACCAGCGCCGGGCCGATCACCTCGGGCAGCGCGAAGGCGCGGACCAGGCAGGCGGACAGCGCCCGCGGCAGGTCCGTGTCCCGCCGGTGGAACCGCCCGGCGACCGCCGAGTAGACCGGCCGCTGCGGCGGGCCCAGGTGCAACTGCCGTGCGTAGTGGGCGAACGCGCCGGCCTCCCGGGCGAGCGCCGGGTGGTGGCTCATGAACGGCAGCCGCAGCCGGTGGACGACCACGCCCCGGCGCCTGGCCGACGACTCGACCGCGGCGAGACCGTCCGGGCTGCCGGAAAGCACCGTCTCCCCGGCATGGTTGACGCAGGCCACCACGACCGATCCCGCCCCGGGTCCGGCCTCGGCCATCAGTCTGCGGGCCCGGTGCTCCGCCGCGCCCAGCAGCGTCATGCCGCCGCCCGCCCCGGTCAGCAACTGCCCGAGCCGGCAGGCCAGACGGGCCCCGTCGGGGATCGAGCAGGACCCCGCCGCGGCGAGCGCGGGTATCTCGCCGAAGCTGACCGCGAGGATCCGGTCGGCCCGGAACCCGTCCGCTTCGAACGCCCGGTGCACCGCCATCGACACGCCGAACAGGGCGAGTTGGACGGTTCCGGGCGGTTCGCACGCCAGTACGCCCGCGCTGAGCACCCGCCCACCCGCGAGCCGCGGACCGATCGGCGCCACGCCGAACTCGGCGGCGACCGTGTCGGCTTCGTCGAAGACCTCGACGACCGCCCGCGCCAGCGACGGGACACGGGGAAGGATCCGCAGCAGCGGGGTCAGGCTGAAGTCCCCCTGACCGGGGAACATGTGGACCACCCCGCCGGGCGCCGCGGAACTCTTCGGGCCGGTGATCACGGGCGCCGCCTCCACACATCGGGGCGCTCCGGGAAGGACCCGCCGGTACCCCCGATGGTGTCGCCGATCACCGGTCGCACCGAGCCCCCGGCGGCCTCCGGCCCGTCAAGACTTGGGGGCCGTCAATTTTCTTTGTAGTCAAGAACCTTGGGGCCTGGCTGGCTAGCATGGACAGTGAGCGCAGGGGCCTTCCCCGTCGGGGATCCCCGCGTCCGGCCCACGGGACCTCCCAGGGGGAGACATGACCGGCCGCCGCATTCCCAACACCCGTCTTCGCGAACTGCTCGGGGAATCCCGCTGGAGCGGTGAGGAGTTGGCCCGAGCCGTCAACCGGGCCGCCGCCGAGGCCGGGACGAGCCTGGCCTACCGGCGCGCGTCCGTCCACCAGTGGCTCACCGGCGCGGCGCCCCGCAGACCTGCGGCGCACTTCGTCTGCGCCGCCCTGACCCGGCGCCTCGGGCGTACCGTCACCCTCGCCGACGCGGGATTCACCGGAGCCGGGGCGGAGGATCCGACGGAGGTGTCCGACCAGGAGGCGCTCCGCAGCCTCGCCGCGGCGGTGGCCGTTCCGGACCGGCACGGCGAGCTCCTCCCCTACCGCCCGCTCACGGCCGAGGAGTACGTCACCGCCCTCGTCCGGCCGACGAGGGACGGCGCCCCGCACCACCTGTCCGACCACTCACCGAAAGCCGAACCGGACACCGACCCGGACGTGCTCCGGCAGTTGCTGACCGTCTTCGCCACCGTCGACCGCACCCAGGGCGGCGGCCAGGCCCGCACCGCGCTCGCCGGGCTGCTCGGCACCACGGTGGCCCCGATGCTCGGCCGGCCCTGCGGTCCCGTGCGGCACACGCGCCTGCTGGGCGACGCCGCCCGGCTCAGCTACCTGTGCGCGTTCATGCACGTCGACGACGAACTCAACGGCCTGGCCGGCTGGTACTACCGGATCGGCCTCGCCCTCGCCCGCCGCGCCGGCGACACCGCCGCCCAGGCCATGGTGCTCAGGGCCATGAGCACCCAGGCGTACGAACTCGGCCGCCACCGCCAGAGCCTGCGGCTCGCCCGGGCCGCCGCCGCCTGCCCGATCGGCGCGGCGCCACCACGGCTCCGCGCCTCGGTGCTGGGGCAACTCGCCCTCGCCGAGGCCGCGTCGGGCGACGGCGCGGCGTCGCTCCGCCATCTCCGCGACGCCCACGACCTCCTCCCGCAGATCGTGGGCCCGCCACCGCCGATCGGCGACTACCACCGCGCGTCCTGGGACCACCAGCGCGCCCTGGTGCGCGCCGAACTCGGCGACCCCGCCGGGGCGATCAGGTCCCTGGAGACGTCCGCCGCCCGCCGGCCCCGGGCGGAACCCCGCTCCCGCGCCGTCGTCCTCGGCCGGCTCGCCGAGTGGCAGCTGGCCGCCGGGCACGTCGAGGGCGCGTGCGCCTCCTGGCACGCGTTCCTCGACGTCTACCCGCTGTTGTCCTCCCGCCGGATCCACGCGGCCAGGGCGCGGCTCCCCCGCCTCCTCCTCCCCCACCGACGCCGCCCGGCCGTCGACCACCTCATCCAGCGCGCCACCGCCCTACGCCCGTCCTGACCGCCCCCGGACACCCCGCCCGACGACACCCCGCCCGACGACGCCCAGCACCCCGCGCACCCCGCAGGGTCGGCGCACGCGCCCGCGCGCCTTGAGGGGGTGACGGAGCTTCCGCCGGACCGCCCGGACGGCATTCGCCCACCGGGCTCCGCCCGGCAGACGGTCGGCGCCGTCGGAGCTCGTCGACCGCCACGAGCGCGGCGTCCCAAGGGCAGGCCTCCGCCCGTCCCTGGCCCGCCGTGCCGGCTCCTCGTCCGAGAGGGCCGACAACTGCCCCCCGGGGCCCGGTCGCCCCGCCACCGACGCGTAGCGATCAACGGCCATCTGCCCGCCTGGCTTCGTGCGCCAGGCGGGCACGTGCGTTCACCACTCCTACGCCGCCGGGACACCCCGGAGGAGCATGGGCAGGTGGGCGCCCCGGCCGAGAGCGTCGAGGGCCTGTTCCAGCCGGCGGTGCTGGTCGGCCTCCATCAGGTCGCCGAGTTCGGCGCGGTGGGCCCAGCGGAGCTCGACGATCTCCGCCGGCGGCCGGTGGCGTCTCACGATCTCCTCCTGGGTCGGCACGAGTCTGCCGCCCCAGTAGACGAAGTTCACGCCCTCGGGCAGGAGTTGCATGCTCACGTAGTCCACGGCGAGGACGCGGGCGAGCGGGAGGGCGAGGCCGGTCTCGGTCTCGGTGTGGCGTCGGGCGGCGAGGTGCGGGAGTTCGTTGCGCTCGGCGCTGCCGCCGGGGAGCATCAGGCCGTTCTTGTAGGTGGTGCCGATCAGGAGCACGGCACCGTCCCGGTTGAGGATGAGGGCCTGGTGGCCGAGGCGCCGGCCCGGCGGGTCGGTCAGGATCCTGGGCAGGGAGGTCATCACGGGTTCTCCAGCGGAGTAGGTTGCGGGGAGGGATCCGAGCTCAGGCTGACTGCCCGCGGCTCTGGACGTGGCGGAAGCGGCGGCGATCTCGACCGGTGTCTTCCGGCGGCGCCGTGTCCTCGGGGCGGGGAACCCAGACGCCCGGGGCCGGCAGTGCACCGATCACTCCGGTCGCGAAGACGAGCCCGACGACCAGGAGCCACGGGCCGAGGGGTCCGTGCCTGATCGGCCAGCCGACCGCCAGGGCGGCGAGTGCGCTGAGCGCCACGACGACGGCGTACACCAGTGGCGCCATCACCCCGAGTCGGGGTTTCACGTGACCTCTCCGATCGGGGCCACCGAACGCGGCGGGCTCGGGTGCTGCACGTTGACGAAGCGGGGGGCGTCCAGCCGCCGGACGCTCTCCGGTCTGGTGGTCCACTCGCAGCCACCGCGCTCGGAGCGGAGGTAGTAGAGCCCGGCCAGGCAGTCCATGCAGACGCCCTCCACCGGCTCGCCTCCCAGCCCTCGCTTGGCCAAGTCACGGACGATCTCGCCGATTTGGGGACGGTACGCGGGGTTCGACTTCATTCGCGGCATAGCGGCCACTCCCTTCTGTAGTCGGTTCACTACCTGGGGTGGCCAAGACTGACGTACAGTCGAATCAGCCTTCAACGTGTCAGACGTGGTCGCAGAGTAAGGACACCAGCCGTGAACAAGCTTGAGCTGGACCCCGATTCGTCTCCCGCAGCCGCCTTCGGCGCGTTTCTGCGCACCACACGCGAGGCCCGGGGCTGGACTCAGGATGATCTCTCAGAGGCCACGGGCTACTCGTCCAAGCACGTCTCGGCCGTCGAAACTGGTCGACGGCCGCCAACTCTTCGTCTGGCATTGCGACTCGACACGGCATTCGGCACGGATGGCGTTTTCAAGCGACGGGCCGGCGACGTGAAGTACACGGCCTTGCTGGAGGGATTCGCGGAGTACGTCAGCCAGGAGCGCCGCGCCGTCGAGCTTAGGCTCTTCGATCTCGGCATCGTTCCTGGCCTGCTACAGACCAAGGAGTACGCGACAGCCATCGCTGCGGGGGCAGTGCGCCGGGGCAGCATCTCGCCGGAGCAGGCCAACGAGCGCGTGAAGGTCCTTGCCAGCCGGCAGGCACAGTTGCGCCGAGAGCCCTCTCCCCTGGTTCACGTCGTGATGGATGAGAGCTGCATCCGCAGGCCGGTCGGAGGCCCTTCGGTGATGGCGGCGCAACTGGACCACCTGATCGCGTTTGCCGAGTTGCCGCACACCGTCCTTCAAGTGGCACCGTATGCCATAGGCGAGAACCGGTCGTTCGACCTCCCGGTGAACGTGCTGACGCTTCCCAACCGCTCCCTCATGTCCTATGCAGAGTCCGCCCAGCAAGGGCATCTGGAGCGGGAGAACGACGCGGTGACACCAATGTTGACGGCCTACTATCAGCTACAGACCCTCGCACTCTCCCAGGCCGAGTCCGTGGCTGTGATTCGCCAGCTAAGGAAGGAACTACCGTGACCACCGAACCTCAGTGGTTCAAGTCCTCGTACAGCAGCAACGGCGGCAACTGCGTCGAGGTCGCACGGAACACCGCCGACGGCGTCGTCCCCGTCCGCGACTCCAAGGACCCGCAGGGACCGGCCCTCGTCTTCCCGGCCGCCGAGTTCGCGGCCTTCCTCACCGCCCTCCGGGCAGGCGAGTTCGGCGAGATCTGACGGCCGGCATGCAGGAGGCCCCCGCTCGATCGAGCGGGGGCCTCCTACGGCTCCCCCCGTAGCCGACGGAGGAGGAGACCCTGGCGCCGGGTTCGAGAGCGCCGCAGCCCCGGGCCCGCATCACCGGCACCACCGGCACCGGGCGCGCCCCGGCGCCGGTGGCTCTGTCACAGGACGGTCCCCGCTCGGTGAACGGATCCCGATCGCCGTTCCCAACTACCTTTCACAGCCCCATTCTTGGACCGGCGACCGGACGTCACGACCCGTCCGGGCGAAGGCGGAACGCCGGAGCGGGCCCGTAGGGCGGGACCCTCCGGGCGCGAGCGTAGGGGGACGGATGAGATCGGTCACGGTCATCGGCGCCGCCGCGGTGTCGGACGAATCCCCGCCCGAGTGGATGTGGAGGGTGATCCGGGGCGGGCAGCACGTCGCCGACGCGCTCGGCATCCCCATCCATCTGACCACCGGGGACCCGTACACCTCCTTCGGGGTGATCGTCATTCCGGTCCTCCTGGTTCTCGTCCTCGTGGGTGTCCAGGCCGGGCCCATCGCGCGCGCCCTCACCTCCCGGGACTTCTGGGACGACACCGGCCGCCTGCTCGGCGTAGCCCAGTTGCTGCTGCTCATACTGGCCTACGCCTTCGGATCGGGAGGGCAGGCCCGCTCGTTCGGCGCCGCCGTCGGGAACCTCCTCTCCGGGCAACTGGCGGACCTGCTGCCGATGGCCGTCGCGACCCAGTTTCTGTTGCTCTCCGCGCTCTGGCTGGTGGTGGGCGCGTCCGCCGGAGTCCGCCGTTCGGACCTCACGGCCCCGTTCGACGCCGTCCGGGGCATGGCGCTGATCGCGGTCTTCGTCGTGGCGTTCACCGCCGCCTGGATGGCGCCGCCCCTGGGCGAGGGACCCACCGCCCGGCTGCCCGCGGCGGCAGCGGTCGGCGCCGCCCTCCTCCTGTTCGGCTACCTCAGTGCCGTCAGCCGCGGACACGAGCAGCGGCCGCACATCGTGCGTCGGCGCCGCGAGATTCTGGAACACAGCTTCCGCAGGCGCGGCGAGGCACCGGGACCCGGCCCGGATGACCGGCCCGAGGACGCGATGATCGCCGCGCTGCTCGCCCGGACGCAGCAGCGGCCCGCACCGTCGGCGGGCAGCATCTGGCGGCCCGCTCCGGCCCTGGTCCTGCGGATGTGCCTGCTCTGGTCGGTGCTGCTCGGTGTGCCCGCCGCAGCCGTCACCTGGGTCTTCAGCACCGGACACTTCCCCCCGCCCGACTTCCGGGGCGTCATGCGCGTCGAGCTGGCCGTCCTGTCCGTCATGGTGCTGATGATGGTGTTCTCGTTCCGGCGCGGGCTCGACGGCCGGATCCGGGTGCCCCGGGCGGTCCCCCGGCTGATCGACCTCAGCCTGATCCTCTCGGTCGGCTGGCTGGGTCTGTCCCGCGCCTGGAGTTCCCCGGTGACGCTCGGCCCGCTGCCGGCCTGGGCGGTGGCGCTGGGGCCGCCACTGGTGATCGCCTCGCTGGTGCTCGTCCTCGGCGTCCTCCCGCACTGGCGGGAGACCCCGCGGCTGGCCGTCGCCCTGACCGTGGCCGTGGTCGCGGGACCGCTCGTCCTACCCCTGCGCTCGGCCCTCGAACACCTGCTGGGCGGCATCGTGAACGTCCTCGGCTAGCCCCCGCCCAACGGGTCCGCCGAGACCATCAACTCCGTTGGGCAACAGATTGGTTGTCATCGCGCGACGAATGTCGCGATCCGGGCCCGGTACTGGCGTGAGGCCCGGTGCGCGGGCCGCGGCTCATCGACCCGGCTCCCGGCCGTTCCCGGGACTCGGTGGCCGAAGCACTGCGGGACGTCCACGGCGTCGGCACCTGCGTGCACTTCCAGCCCGCGCATAGGCCGCCGCGTACCGCCGCATCGAATACCACCTGCCGGTGACAGAGCAGGCCGCCGCCCGGCAGCTGTCCCTGCTCTGCTACCCGGCGATCACCGACGACGAGGTCCAGCACGTCATCGGCGCCCTGCACACCGTCCTGTCCTGACCCGCGCGCCGGGCCGGTGGTCAGAAGATCGGTGGCCGGCCCAGCTGCGCCATGCGGCGCACCGTGCTCCAGCGCATCGGCCGCCGTGGCGGGCACGGGACCCGAACGCCCTCGAAGAAGCCGCCCCACCACGCCTTCAGCCCGTCCATCGGCGGGCGGCGCAGCAGGGTGTAGGCGATCCAGGAGGTGAGGTAGACCGGCACCAGTGGCGCGGGCAGGTGGCGCTTGGCGAGCCAGACGCGGTTGCGGGCGGTCATACGGTAGTAGGCCGCATGGCGGGCCGGGTCGGTGCGGGGGTGCTGGAGGACCAGGTCCGCCCGGTAGTCGATGCCCCAGCCGGCGTCGAGTGCGCGCCAGGCGAAGTCGGTCTCCTCGTGGGCGTAGAAGAACTCCGCGGGGAAGAGCCCGACTTGGTCGATGACGCTCATGCGGACGGCGTGGCCGCCGCCGAGGAAGGTGGTGACCGGGCCGGACTGCATCGGGTCGGACTTGCCGAGGCGGGGGACGTGGCGGCGCTGGGTGAACCCGGTCTCGTCTGCAATGCGGAAGGAGACGATGCCGAGGCGCGGGTCCGTCTCGAAGGCCTCGCGGATCAGGCGGAAGGTGTCACGCCTCGGGAGCAGGCCGTCGTCGTCCAGCACCACCAGCACCTCGGTGCCGCCGAGTTCGCGCAGCCGCTCGACGCCGGCGTTCCGCCCGCCCGGGATGCCGAGGTTCTCCGGCAGTTCGACCGCGTCCACCCAGCGGGGAAGCTGGGGCAGCTCGACGCCCTGGCCGAGGACGACGGTACGCACCCCGCTGTCGCTGCCCTCCTGTGCCCCGACGGAGTCCAGCAGCGCGCACAGCTCCGCCGGGCGATTGCCCATCGTCAGCACCACCACGCCCAGCGTGACGCCCATAGGACCGACTCCACTTCCAGGGAACCTCATGACCACGTCGACACTCCCGCCCGAGCCGGGCCGGACGCTGCGGGAGCTGGCCGAGGCCGGGCGGCTTGCGGGCCACCAGCTGATGGACCGGCCGACGTTGGACTGCATCGCCCGCAACCGGCCGGCAGGCGCGGGTGTCCCGGCCAGCGTGCCACATCGCCCGGCGCCGCTGGTACCGGACGCCCAGGTCAGCGTGCCCGACCCCGTGGTTTCAGGGGAACGGCGGGCAGCTGGGGAGCAGCCAACCGGGCACCGTCGTAGCCGTGGACTTCGCCGAAGCGGGTGCCGGTTTCCCAGTCGTTGCGGGCCTGGGTGATTTCTTCGCCGGTGCGGCCGATGAAGTTCCACCACATGACGAGTTTCTCCTCGAAGGGGTGGCCGCCGAGGAGGAGGAGGGTGGCGTCGGTGTGGGCGTGGAGGGGGAGGTGGGGGCGGCCGGTGCCGAGGTAGAGCATGGCGCCGGGGTCGAGGCGGAGGCCGTCGACCTCGGTGTGGCCGGACATGGTGAGGACGGCGTACTCGAAGTCGGGTTCGAGGGGGAGGCGGTGGTGGGTGCCCCGGGCGAGGGTGAGGTCGGCGCCGACGAGGGGGGTGTGGGTGGTGCCGGGGGAGGTGGCGGTGTCGAGGGTGCCGAGGATGACGGTGGCGTCGAGGCCGGGGGCGGTGACGTGGGGGAGGTCGGGGTGGTGTTCGAAGGCGGGGTCGGTGTGGCGGTGGGTGTCGGGGAGGGCGACCCAGAGTTGGGCGCCGTGCAGGAGGCGGGCGTGCGGGCGGGGGGATTCCTCGGAGTGGGAGATGGCGCGGCCGGAGGTCATCAGGCCGAGTTCGCGGGGGCGGACGGTGGCCAGGCTGCCGAGGCTGTCGCGGTGCAGGACCTCGCCCTGGTGGAGCCAGCTGACGGTCTGCAGGCCCATGTGCGGGTGCGGCGGGACCTGCATGCCGGGCTCCTCCGCGATGTCGTCCGGCCCGTAGTGGTCGACGAAGCACCACGCACCGACCATCCGGCGCCCGAGGCTGGGCAGCAGCCGGCGCACCACGGTGCTCTCGCCCAGCTGGACGCTGCGGGCGGGCAGGAGTTCCTTCACCGGGCCGGTGCCGGCCTCACCGCCGCAGCTGGTCGCGGCGGGCCTGAGGTCGAGGTTGCTCACGTCGGATCCACCACCGTCGGGGAAGGGTGGGCCGGGGAGGCCGGACGAGGGGTCGTCCGGTCGGCCGTCCGGCCCGGTCTCGGGGTCGTCGGGAACGATCCTCCACCAGGGCCGGGTGATCCTCCACCCGGGCGGTCCGGGCGGCGTGAGCGGCCCGTCAGCCGGCGGGGCGGTTCGTCAGGGCGTGGCCGACGAAGGAGACCACGTCGGGGAGTATGCGGCGCCAGTACGCGGCGTCGTGCGCCCCCGTGGTGAAGCGCGCCTGGACGGTGTCGCCGACCAGCTTGCGGGCGGCGTCGCAGAACGGGTCCTCGGTGCCGCACCAGACGCCGATCGGACGGCCGTGCGGCTGCTCCTGGTGGAGCAGCGGCTCGTGCTCGCGCCAGTCGGCCTCGTCCTTGAAGACTCCGACGGCCCGGGCGTCGCTCCAGGTGCGGAACAGCGCGGGGCTGAGCGCGGCCACCGGGCCGAAGCCCGTGCCCCGGTTGCGGGCGTAGCGCAGCGAGCCGAAGCCGCCCATCGAGATGCCCATCGCGGCGCCGGGGACGCGCAGCCCGCGGGCGGCGAGCCATCCGGGGAGCTCGTCGAGGAGCATCCGCTGCGGGTCGTCGCCGGACGGCGTGCGCCGCCAGTACGTCGCGTCGCCGCCGTCGAGGGCGACCACGGCGAACGGGGGGACGCCGGCCGCGATGGCGGCGACCAGGATCTGCGGCAGGCCGAGCTCGGTCCACGCCTGGGCGGTGGCGCCGCGCCCGTGCAGGGCGATGCAGACCGGCAGCTCGGCGGCGGGCGGGACGGTGGGGCCCTGCGGCACGATCGTGATCATCTTCACGGTGGCGCCGTTCCGGGCCGCCGAGCGCTGCTCCTCGTTGCGGAGCGAGGGGACGACCGCCGGGACCGCCGGCGCCGAGGGCGTGCCGGGCCTGCCGGAGGCGGCTGCGGACGTCGGTCCGGCTCCGGCGCCGGGCGAGCCCGAGGCTCCCGGGGCGCCGGTCGGGCCCGCTCCGGATACCGGGTCGGGCTCGCCGCCGGAGAACGCCAGGGTCGCGCCGGTGCCGACGACGGCGAGGCCGCCGAGCCCCAGTCCGGCCCTCAGCAATCCGCGCCTCCCGAGCGTCCGGGTGCTGCCCGGCAGCCCCGGGCCGCCCGACGCCTCGAACCCGGTCGCCGACCCCGGCGCACCCGCCGGCGGGTCTCCGGCTCCCGGGGGCGGTGCGTCGGCGCCGACGGTGGGCGGCGAGGACGGCGGCGGCGGTACGGCGGCCATGGCGCTCGTTCCGGTCCGTCCACTCCCCTGGTGGTCCAGGTCCACGATTCTCCCCTCCGACAGTCAGCCAGCACTGTACGTCGAGCGGCCGCGCCCATTCGCACCGAACCGGTCGCAAGCCGTCGAGAGGCGGAGGAGAAGTGGTGGAGAACGGTCGGAACCCGGCAGGTCGGGCCCCGGCCGGACGGCAAAGCACCGGAGGCAGAGCGCCGGACGGCAGAGCGCCGGACCGCCGGGCACCGGACGGCCCGACACCCGGCGCCCGGGCACCGTCGGGCGCCCCGCTCAGCCACCGCGCAACGACAGGTCGGCGACCGCGCAGCACCCGCTCAGTGCCCGCAGGCCCACCAGGCGTCCGCCGTCGCCCCGTCCGCCAGCGCCCGCAGCTTGGCGACCGCCCCCGCCGGGTCCTCCGCGCCGTACACCGCCGAGCCGGCCACGAAGACGTCCGCGCCGGCCTCGGCGCAGCGCTCGATGGTGCTCGCGGCCACGCCGCCGTCCACCTGGAGCCACAGCTCCAGTCCGTGCTTGGCGATCAGCTCCCGGGTGCGGCGGATCTTGGGCAGCATGATGTCCAGGAACGCCTGACCGCCGAAGCCCGGCTCGACGGTCATGATCAGCAGCATGTCCAGCTCGGGCAGCAGGTCCTCGTACGGCTCGATCGGCGTGCCCGGCTTGAGCGCCATCGAGGCGCGGGCGCCCTTGGCCCGGATCTCGCGGGCGAGCCGGATCGGCGCGGCGGCGGCCTCGACGTGGAAGGTGACCGAACCGGCGCCGGCCTCGACGTACTGCGGGGCCCAGCGGTCCGGGTCCTCGATCATCAGGTGGCAGTCGAGCGGGATGTCGGTGGCCCGGGCGAGCGACTCGACGATCGGCACGCCCAGCGTCAGGTTGGGCACGAAGTGGTTGTCCATCACGTCGACGTGCAGCCAGTCCGAGCCCCTGACGGCCTCGGCCTCCTCGGCGAGCCGGGCGAAGTCCGCTGACAGGATGCTGGGGTTGATCTGCGCCATGGGGGCTGGTACCTACCTCTTCTTGCCTTCGTGCGAGGGCCGTCGTGCGAGGGTCGTCCTGCGAGGGTTCGGGCACCCGGACCGGGCGCCTCGCCCCATCATCTCGCGCTCCGTCGCAGGGGCGTCACCAACGAGACCTCCCCGTGACCCTCATCACACCCCCGAGGGGGTTATCGTGACCGCCGCCGTGGTCATCAGCCTTGTACGACAACCCCCGTACGGTGCGGCACCTGCACCGGTACCACCCCGCCGCGTCCCCGCCGATCCCTCCGCGTACCACCTGCTCCACCCCGCACCGCCCGGTAGCGCCAGAACCACCGGTCACGCCGGAACCACCAGTACCGCCCGCACCTCCCTGTACCTCCCCGTTTCCCCCGCGCTCCCTGCGCGCCCTCCGAGGAAGGTCTTCCGTTGGCCGATCTGGTCCACCCCGCCCGTGCCCTGTGGTGGCTCTTCGAGCCCGTACACGCCGTCACCTACTTCACGCCGGAGGGCCGCGCCGCGTTCGAGGCGGCCGGGCTCCACGGCGTCGCGCGCGGCTACTTCGGCGGCCGTGCCGCCCCGCTGGGCGAGGTCGACGCGCCGCCGGTGATCGCCGCGTTCTTCAACTTCGCGCCCGCGCCGATCGAGCGCGCCCTCCCCGCGATCTGGAAGCTGGCCGATCCGGACACCGCCCTCGCCGCCCGCGCCGAGGGCGCCTCGGCGGCCCTGACCCGGCTACTGGAGCACGTGAAGCCGGCCCAGGTGGAGCTGGTGGCCGACCTGCTGGAGACCGCCGTCTCCCGGCTCGACTGCGCCGGGCGCGTCCTGGCCGCCGCCAACGCCGCCCTCCCCCGCCCGGCCGGTCTGTACGGGCGGCTCTGGCAGGCGGCCACGGTGATGCGCGAGCACCGGGGCGACGGGCACGTCGCCGCGCTGGTCTCCGCCGGACTGGACGGCTGCGAGGCCCTGGTGGTGCGCTGCGCCCTGGACGTACGGCGCGAGGTGCTCCAGCCGCTGCGCGGCTGGACGGACGAGGAGTGGGACGCGGCCTCCGCCCGGCTGATCGAACGGGGCTGGATCACCGAACGCGGCACCATCACCGAGTGCGGCCGGATCCGGCACCAGGCGCTGGAGGCGGCCACCGACCTGGCCGCCGCCCGGGTGTGGGAGAACAACCCGCGCGCCGAACTCGACCGGCTCGTCGCGGCGCTCAAGCCGATCTCGACGCTCTGTCGCACCGCACTGCCCCCGATCAACCCGATCGGGCTCCCGGCCGCCACCGCCTGACCCCCGGGTCCGTCCGGTGGGCGCCGCGGTGGCCACCGGACGGACTGCCGCTACCGCGGGGTTCCGTCGCCCGGAGCCGCCTTCTCCACCGGGCCGGCCCCCGCAGGCGTCTCCGCCACCGGGCAGCCCGCCGCCGGTTCAGCCGCCGGTTCCGCCCCCGCCGCGCCCCCGGGCGCCGTCCGCGCCCCCTCGGGCGCCGACCGGAAGGCGAACCTGTCCTTGGCCCGCCGACCCCGGTTCTCCAGCGGCAGCACCCCGGTGGCGCCCGCCAGCCCGAAGGGCGGCATGTCGAAGTAGATCGACTCGTACGACCCCTCCGGCACGACGTACGTCTCGTGCCAGAGCCCGACGTGCCCCCGCACCCGGCCCGCCTTCAGCTTGCGGTTGACGATCCCCCAGGCCCGGTGGTGGAAGGCGTCCGGCGCGGCCGCGTACCGGTACAGGCTCTCCTTCGACTCCCAGTACTGGACGACGTAGTACGTGCGCGGCGAGGCGGTCAGCAGGATGCGGCCGCGCAGCCCGCGGCCCGGGTCCCCGGCGAGTTCGTAGAGCATCCGGAACATCGCCAGCATCACGGGGCCCCAGTGGTGGACGGCCCAGAACCGGTTGATCCGCATGCCGATGAGGAGGACCACGGTGTCCCCGGTCGCAGCGGAGGTGGTGTAGCCCGGCGTCGGTTTCGCGAACACGTCTGCCCCCGGTTCCCCGCGCCGTCGGCGCAGTCGTCGGCCCTCATGTGAGCAGTGATTACATCAGCGCGCACCAACCCGGTCAACCCTCTGCGCAGGCACAACAACCCTGCTTTCAGGGCAGGTTGGCGACGCCCCGGCCGAAGGTGTCCAGCACCTGCGCGGCCAGCTCCTCGGCCTTCTCCGCCGGCAAGTACCCGTCCGCGATCATCTGCGCCAGCCCGTAGACCAGCGCCTGCCCCGCCAGCCCCACCAGGGCCGGATCACCCGGCCGCAGCCGCCCGGCCTCCTGGTCCGCGACGATGACCTCGGTGTACGCCTGGTCGATCCCGGACAGCCGCTCCCGCAGCTCCGGGTGCCTGGACGCCGCGAACACCCGCGACCGCACCAGCTCGAACCGGTGCGGGTACCGGATCGCGTACCGGACGAAGCCCAGCCCGACCGCCCGCAGCGCCGCCCCCTCGCTGCCCTCCACCTCCGCCCACTGCCACCGTTCGAAGTCCGCCAGTACCCGGTCCGCGACCGCCGTCAACAGCGCCTGCCGGTCCGCGAAGTGACGGAACGGCGCCCCCGCCGACACCCCGGCCCGGCGCGCCACCTCCCGCATGCTGATCTTGTCCTGCCCCTGCTCGTCCAGCAGGTCGAACGCCACCCCGACCAGCGTCTCGGGCAGCGCCCCGTGGTGGTAAGTCCCCCGCCCCGCGGGCCTCTCCGTCATGTCCGCAGTGCTACCAGCTACCCACCAGGAGGTCCAACCGGCCACCGGCGACGGAGCGGACGCTCGCCGCCCCGGTTCGACGGCGCACGGCGGTGGCCGCCTGCCGCGGAGTACCCCGGAAGGCGGCGCCCCCCGATCGTTGGTGCAATGGGAGGTAGTGCACTTCAGGGCGGGATCCGATGATCACCAGCCATGTCAGGAGCCGCACCATGACGTCCCCCTCCCCGACCCCGGTCATGTTCATCCACGGCCTGTGGTTGCATTCCACGAGCTGGGAGCCCTGGGCGGACCTGTTCCGCCAGGCCGGGTACGAGCCCCTCACCCCGGAGTGGCCCGGCGTCCCCGACACCGTCGCCGGGGCCCGTGCCGACCCGGAGAGCCAGGCCGGCAACGGGCTCGCCGAGATCTCCCGGGAGCACGCCCGGATCATCCGCGAGCTGGGCACCAAACCGATCCTGGTCGGCCACTCGGTCGGCGGGTTCATCGCCCAGCACCTCCTCGGCCAGGGCCTGGGCGCGGGAGCGGTCGCGATCTGCCCCGGCCAGATCCGCGGAGTGAAGGCGGTCGGACCGGCCCAGGCCAAGTCGACCTTCGCGTTCCTCAGCCACCCGGGCAACACCGGGCGCGCGGTCTCCCTGGACGCCGAGCAGTTCCGCTACGCGTTCGCGAACGCCGTCAGCCAGGAGGAGTCCGACGAGCTCTTCGAACGGTGGACCATTCCCAGCCCCGCCCGGCCCCTGTTCCAGCTGGCGCTGTCGAACTTCGCCCGGAACTCGCCCGCACGGGTCAACACCCACAACAGCAACCGGGGACCGCTGCTGCTCCTGTCCGGCAAGCTCGACCACACCGTGCCCGACGTCCTGACGCGTTCCACGTTCAAGCAGTACCGCAAGTCCGACGCCGTCACCGAGTACCGGAGGTTCGACGACCGCGGGCACTCGCTGATCGTCGACAGCGGCTGGCCCGGCGTCGCCGACACCGCCCTCGCCTGGCTCAGGGAGAAGAACCTCACCTGACCCGCTCCCGCCTCCCACCGCCGGCGCCGGCGCGGGACGGCAGCCGCGCCGCGCGACGCCGCCCAGCACCGCTCCCCACCACCAAGCCAGCCGCTCAGCGCCGGAACTGGCGCCGGTAGGTCGAGGGGCTGACGCTCATCGTCTCCCGGAAGTGGTGGCGGAAGCCCGCGACGGTCAGGCCCACACGACCGGCCACCGCGTCGATAGGCCGGTCCGTGGACTCCAGCAGCTCCGCGCCGGCCCGGACCCGCTGCCGGGTGATCCAGCGCCCCGGGGGCAGACCGGCCACGGCGGCGAAACGCCGTTCGAACTGCCGTACCGACAGGTGCGCGACACCGGCCAGTTCACCGGCGGTGAGACGCCGGTGGAGGTTGTCCAGCACGTACCGCATGGCGCTGCCGATCGGGTCGTCGGACGGCGCCGGACTCACCGGACGCTCCGCGAACTGCGCCTGCCCGCCCTCGCGGTGCGAGGCCACGACCATGCGGCGGGCGACGCGTGCGGCGATGTCGGGGCCGTGGTCCCTGCGGACGAGGTGGAGACAGGCGTCGATGCCCGCGGCGGTGCCGGCGGCGGTGACCACCGATCCGTTGTCGATGTAGAGCACCGACGCGTCGACCGTCACCTCCGGATGGCGTTCCTGGAGCAGGGCGGCGTGCCGCCAGTGCGTGGTCGCCGTGCCGCCGTCCAGCAGGCCCGCGGCGGCCAGGGCGAACGCGCCGCCGCAGATGGAGACCATGCGCGCGCCGCGCGCGTGCGCGTCCCGCAGCGCCTTCAGGACCACCGGGGAGACGTCGCGCCGCACGTCCGGGACCCCGGGGACGATGACGGTGTCGGCGTGGCGGAGGCGGTCCAGGCCGTGGTGCACCACGATGTCGAAGCCGCCCACGACGCGGTGCGGCCCGGGCACCTCGGCGCAGACCTCGAACCGGTACCACCGGTCCACGTCCAGCTCCGGCCTGGAGACCGCGAACACCTCGGCGACCGTGGCGAGCTCGAACGGTGCCATCCCGTCGAAGGCGAGGCAGGCGATCCGGTGGTGGCGCACGACGGGATCCTAGCGGTGCGTGCCGTTTCCGGCACTCGTCGGGTGCCTCCACGAGGTCCGAGCCTTGGGGCATGCAACCTGACGCCGCTGCTCCCCTCACCTTCGGCATGCTCGTGTTCGACGAGGTCGAGGTCCTCGACGCGGGAGGCCCCTTCGAGGTCTTCAGCACCGCCGGCCGGCTGGCCCGGACGGCCGACGACGAACCGCTGCTGCGCGTGGTGACGGTCGCGGCGGCCGACCGCCGGGTCCGCGCCCGCGGCGGGCTGACGATCGTGGCGGACCACACCCTCCGGGACGATCCGCCCTTCGACGTCCTGGTGATCCCCGGCGGCGTCACCACGGCCGTCGAGGCGGACCCGGACGTCGTCGACTGGCTGGACCGGCGCCGGCGGACGTCGGCGCTGACGTTCAGCATCTGCACCGGGGCCTTCCTGCTGGCCGCCACCGGGGCGCTGGACGGCCGACCGGCCGCGACCCACTGGGAGGACCAGGAGGAGCTGGCCCGCCGCCGGCCGCGCATCGACGTGCGCACCGACGAACGGTGGGTCGACGACGGCGACATCGTCACCTCCGCGGGGATCAGCGCGGGCATCGACGCCGCCCTGCACATCGTGGGCCGGCTCTTCGGCCGGCAGCTCGCCCTTCGGACCGCCCGCCAGATGGAATACACCTGGCGGACCGACCACGCGTCCGAGGTCCGCACCTGAGGCACCCGCGCCGAGCCACGGCGCACCGGCCGTATCGCCCGGCCCTCCTGGGCGCGACCGGGCCACCCCGCGGGCACCTGCGGCCTGCGGGGTGGCACCGTGCGGTCCGCTGCGCGCGCCCGAACGGCCGACGACTCACGGCCGACGACCGACGGCCGACGACCGACGGACGCGGCAGCCGGACGCAGCCGACGGGCCTACCAGGCGTAGTCCTCCGGGGCCGGCTTGTGGCCGGGGAAGAGGTCGTCGAGCCGGGCGAGGAGGTCGTCGTCGAGCTTGACGTCGAGGGCGTGGACGGCGGCGTCGAGGTGGGTCAGGGTCCGGGGGCCGACGATGGGGGCGGTGACGGCGGGGCGGCTGAGGAGCCAGGCGAGGGCGAGGTCGGCGGGGTGCTCCCCGATCTCGTCCGCGAGGTCCTCGTAGGCCTGGATGCGGTCGCGGTTGGCGTCGAGGATCTCGCCGGCGTGCTGGAGGGCGCCGCGGACCAGGCCGCCCTCGCGCTCCTTGCGCAGGGCACCGCTGAGGACGCCGCTGCGGAGCGGGGACCAGGGGAGGAGCCCGAGGCCGTAGTGCTGGAGGGCGGGGACGACCTCCAGCTCGATGGTGCGGTCGAGCAGGTTGTAGAGGGACTGCTCGCTGACCAGGCCGAGGAAGTGCCGGGCGCGGGCGGCCTCCTGGGCCTGGGCGATGTGCCAGCCGCCGAAGTTGCTGGAACCGACGTAGATGATCTTGCCCTGGGCGACCAGGACCTCCATCGCCTGCCAGATCTCCTCCCACGGGGTGTCCCGGTCGATGTGGTGCATCTGGAAGAGGTCGATGTGGTCCGTGTTGAGCCGGCGCAGGCTGGCCTCGACGGCGCGGCGGATCGCCAGGGCGGAGAGTCTGCCCTCGTTCGGCCAGTCACCCATCGGGGCATAGGCCTTGGTGGCGAGCACGGTCCGTTCCCGTCGCCCGCCCCCCTGGGCGAACCAGCGACCGATGATCTCCTCGGTGCGGCCCTTGTGGTTGCCTTCGGCGTCACGGCCGTAGCCGTTGGCGGTGTCGAAGAAGTTGATGCCCCGCTCGTGGGCGTTGTCCATGATCAGATGGGCGTCGGGCTCCTCGGTGTGCGGGCCGAAGTTCATGGTGCCCAGGCAGAGTCGCGAGACGGTCAGGCCGGTGCGGCCGAGGTGGGTGTACTCCATGGGGCCCAACCCTCCGACGCACCGGCTGTGGTGTCCAGCACATTTCGTATCGTGACACCCGGGTACCGCAGGTTTCGCACACCCGGTCGATCACCGGCCGTGGGTGGCGAACTTCCTTACGGCGAGCGGACCGCAGAGCGCCAGCAGGGCACCGCACCAGAGCACGGCGGCGAGACCGGCGTGCTGCATCGGCCAGGCGGAGCCCGGCGCGGACGGGTTGCCGAAGAGCTCGCGGCCGGCCTGGACCACCGCGCTCATCGGGTTCCAGTCGGCGACGGTCCGCAGCCAGCCGGGCATCCCGCCGGTCGGCACGAAGGCGTTGGTCACCATCGCCAACGGGAAGACCGCGATCGCGAGTTGTCCGGCCGCCTCCTCCTTCCCCACGGCTAGGCCGAGCAGCTGGCCGAGCCAGGTCATCGTGAAGCGGAAGAGCAGCAGCAGCCCGAACGCCGTTGCGGCGTCGGCCGGTCCGCCGCGCATCCGCCAGCCGACGGCGAGTCCGACGGCGGCCAGGAGCGCGAGGACGAGCGCGCTGATCAGCAGGTCGGCGAGGGCCTGGCCGAGCAGCAGGCCGGTGCGCGAGACCGGCATCGAGCGGAGCCGGTCGGTCACGCCGCGGCCGACGTCACGGGCGGCGCCGATCATGGTGGGCATGATGCCGTTGACCGCCACCAGGGCGAACAGGCCGGGTATCAGGAACTCCCGGTAGCTCCCGGCGCCGGCGCCACTGCCGCCGACGCCGCCGGACGAGGAGTCCGGGATCCGGACGGCACTGCCGAACACGTAGCCGAACACCACCACCATGACCACCGGAACGGCGAGCGAGACGGCCAGCAGCCCGGGCGAGTGGCGGTAGTTGAGCAGGACGCGGAGCATCGACGACCAGGTGTCGGACACCAGCCGGACCGCGGCGGGCGGGATCACCGGAGCGGGTGCGGCGGGCCGGGCGGGCGGCGTCGTCGCGGCGGCCATCAGGCGGCCCTCCCCTCGGTCCCGGCGGCGCCCTCGACCGCCGCTCCGGAGGCACCGGCGGCGCCTCCGGAGCCCCCGGTGAGCGCGAGGAACACGTCGTCGAGCGACGGCGGGCGCAGCGCGACGTCCAGCGCCACCACCCCCGCCGCGTCCAGCTCCCGTACGAGCCCGGGCAGCAGCACCTCCACACCCGGCCGCGAGACGGCCTCGACCGTCCGTTCGACGTGGTCGACCCGCACGTCCCCCGTCCCGGCGAGCGCCGCCAGGACCACGGCGGCCCGGCCGAGCCGGTCGGGGTCGGCGAGGGTGACCGAGATCCTGCTGCCGATCGCCGCCTTGAGCCGCCGGGGCGGCCCGGTGGCGATGGCGGCGCCGTGGTCGACGACCACGACGGTGTCGGCGAGCCGGTCGGCCTCCTCCAGGTACTGGGTGGTGAGCAGCACGGTGGTCCCGCCGTCCGCCAACTCCCGCACGAAGGACCAGATCTGCTGCCGGCTGCGCGGATCGAGGCCGGTGGTGGGTTCGTCGAGGAAGAGCAGGGGCGGCGCCGTGACCAGGCTGGCGACGAGGTCGAGCCGGCGCCGCATGCCGCCGGAGTAGGTGCGGACGAGCCGGTCGGCGGCCCCGGTGAGGCCGAAGTCGTCGAGCAGCCGGTCGGCGCGGGCCCGGGCGGCGCGGGCGCCGAGGTGGTGCAGCCGGCCGAGGAGGCGCAGGTTGTCGCGGCCGGTGATGCCCTCGTCGACGGCCGCGTGCTGGCCGGCCAGGCCGATGCTGCGGCGGACGGCCTCGGGCTCGCGGACCACGTCGTGGCCGGCGACGAGGGCGGCGCCCCGGTCCGGGGCGACGAGGGTGGCGAGGACGCGGACGGCGGTGGTCTTGCCGGCGCCGTTGGGGCCGAGCAGGCCGCAGACCGTGCCCGCGGGGACGACCAGGTCGAGGCCGCGCAGGGCGCGGGTGGCGCCGAACCGTTTCTCGACGCCGATCATCTCGACGGCGGTGGTGGACCGACTGGTGTCGGACATGGCTCTTCCCTCTCACTAGGTACAGCGTACGCAGAAGCGAGCGTGAGCGCATCGTACTACGTACGCCGTACGTATCTAGAATGGGGAACCGAGGTGATCAATCAGTGCCGACCAGCAATCCGCCGTCCGGACACCGGACCGGCGAACGACCCGCGAGCCGACCCGAAAGCCCCGGCGGCAGAACACCCGCCCCCCTGCCCGCCGAGGCACCCGAGCTGATCTGGCTGCGCCCCGAGCGCACCGGACGCGGCCCCCGGCCCGCCCACAGCCGCGCGTCGATCGCCGCCGCCGCGATCGTCGTCGCGGACGCCGAGGGTCTGGACGCCGTCTCCATGCGCCGGGTGGCCGCCGCGCTCGGAGCGGGCACGATGTCGCTCTACAACTACGTGCCGAAGAAGGAACACCTGCTGGACCTGATGCTCGACGCCGCCGTCGGCGAGTACGACTACAGCACCCTCACCCCGACCGGCGACTGCCGCGCCGACCTCCACAGGCTCGGGCACGAGCAGCTCGCCGCGCTGCGCCGGCACCCCTGGCTTCCCGCCCTGGTGATCGCCCGCCCGGGCCTGGGCCCGAACGCGCTGCGCTACACCGACCACTTCCTCGCCGTCACCGAGCCCAGCGGCCTGGACGGCGGCACACGCATGGAGGCCCTGGCGCTGCTCAACGGGTTCATCTGCCAGTACGCGCAGTACGAGCGGACGGCGGCGGCCGGCGCCCAGTGGCAGACCGACCTCGTCGGCTACCTCGCCCGCGCCGCCGGGAGCGGCGAATACCCGCACCTGGCCGCCGCGTTCGCCACCACCGGGCCGCCCGCGAGCGACCTGGACGCGACCTTCGACCGGGCGCTGAACCGGGTGATCACGGCCGTCCTCGCACCACCGGAGGAGTAGCCGCGTGCAGCGGCCCGCCCGCACCCTGCCGGGGCGTCAGCTCCGGCAGGGTGCGGGCGAGCAGGGTGCGGGCCGACAGGATGCGGGCCGCGAGCGTACGGCCCGGCCGCGTGCGGGCCGGCAGGGCGTCAGCTCCGGCTGCGGGCGGGCCGCTGACGGCTTCCCGGGACCACCAGCCAGAGCAGCCAGGCACCGGTGCCGAGGATCAGCATGTTGACGGCGATCTGCCACGGGAGGGAACCGAAACCGGTCTCCCAGTAGCCGAACCAGTACTCCAGCAGCGACCCGGTCAGCCACCAGAGCCCCACGTCGGCGACGACGGCCACCGCCCAGACGGCCATCGGGTGCCAGCGCGGACGCGGGACCGCGTGCACGAGGGCCAGCGCGGCCGTGACGCCGAGGGCGACCGGCACGAAGTCCCGGTCCACCAGGTCCAGGTAGTTCCACGGCAGGGTCGACCCGACGATCCAGATCAGCGCCATGCAGCCGATGAAGCGCACCAGCATCGCCGACGCCGGATGCGGCACCGGACGGTCGGCGGCGGCGGGAGCCGGGGTCGCGGTGGGGGCGGTGGCGGGAACAGGTGTGCCGTGGCCCGGGGCCGGCGCGGAGTAGCCCTCGGCGGGCGCGCCGTAGCCCGGGACGGGCGTCCCGTAGCCCTGGTTCGGGCCGCCGTAGCCACCGGGCACGCCGTAGCCACCGTAACCACCCGGCCCGCCGCCGTGACCACCGCCGGAACCACCCGCACCGCCGCCGTAACCACCCCCGTAGCCACCCCCGTAGCCGCCTCCGTAACCACCGAACGCTCCGGTCGGCGCGCCGACGGCACCGTCGAACGGCTGCGCCGGCGGGCCCGCCGTCACCGCCGGTACGGCGGACGGCTGCGCCGGGACCCACGCCCCGCCCGCCGCCCGGGACTGCCACCCGCCCGCCGGCGCCCCCGACGACGCGCCGGACGACGGCGGCGACGGCGACCCGCCCAGGGCCGTCGGCGTCGGCTCCACCGGCCGGACCGGCCCCGTCACCAGCCCCGCACCGGCCCGTACGACCGACTCCAGCGCGGCGAGCGCCTGCTCCGCCGTCGGCCGCTGCGCCGGGTCCTTGGCGAGCAGCGCGCCCAGCAACGGCGTCAGCCCGCCCGCCCGCAGCGGCGGGCGCGGCTCCTTGGTCACCACGGCCACGCACAGCGCCCCGAACGTGTCCCCGCTGAACGGCGTCTCGCCCTCGACCGCCGCGTACAGCGTCGTGCCGAGCGACCACAGGTCGTTGGCGGGCGCCGGCGGCCTCCCCTCCAACTGCTCGGGGGCCATGTAGGCCGGCGTGCCGATCACGGCGCCGGTACGGGTGAGCGCCGTGGTGGCGTCCGCCATGTGCGCGATGCCGAAGTCGGTGAGGATGACGCGGTCGCCCATCAGCAGGACGTTGTCCGGCTTGAGGTCTCGGTGGACGATGCCGGCCGCGTGGGCCTGCTGGAGCGCCTTGACCATCGCCACGCCGATCAGCGCGACCCGTGACAACGGCAGCGCGCCGTCCCGCGAGATCGCGGCGGCCAGCGAGACACCGGTGACGAACTCCATCACGATCACCGGTGCGCCCTCGTGCTCGACGACGTCGTGCACGGTGATGATCCCGGGGTGGTTGAGCCGCGCGGCGGCCCGCGCCTCGCGCAGCACGCGCTGGACCAGTTGCTCGCGTTCGGCCTCGGTGACGCCCTGCGGGAGCAGCACCTCCTTCACGGCGACGTCACGTCCCAGGGTGGTGTCCCAGCCGCGCCAGACCCGCCCCATGCCGCCCTGGCCGATCAACTCCCGCAGCTGGTAGCGACCCCCGACCAGTGCCCCGTTCACCCCTGTCACGGAGGTCACCCTAGCGGCACCGAAGCTCCTCCCCGGGTCCGCGTCGTCAAATCGTTTCCGCCCGCGACCACTGCCGCGTACGGTGACGTGTCGAGGATCGTGGGCGCGGCCTGCCGGAGGTCGAGCTACCGCACCCGGCCCGGCCTGCGGAGGCCGAGGGTCCGCCGATGCCCGGACCGGCGGCCCGCGGACCTGCATCGTGACGATGAACGGCGTGCTGGTCCTCCCCAGCCGGGGCACCGCTACGGACGACCGGCGCGAACTCTCCTCCGGGGAGGGCTTCCCGGGCTTCGCCATTGGCTCCCGGCGGGCTCCGGGGTGGTGCCGGATTCCAGCAGGGAGGGCACATCGACGTCTCGGCACCGGAGACTTCGTGTGCTGCCCCTCAGCGTGCCCTCTCTATTTGCCTCCTGTGTCAGGCTGGGGACGTGCTCTCCGACTCCGCCACCCCCGACGACTGGCACACCCCGGCCGAGCTGACGCCACTCGACGGCAACGAGGCGTTCCGAGGCATGGGTGTCGGTACGGTGCTGGACTTCTGGCGCTACGCGATGCCCGACCTCCGGACCAACACCACCCGGGGCTTGCTCGCCGAATTCCTGGTCCACAGGGCGGTCGGCGCCGTGGCACACACCACGGCGTGGGAGAGCTTCGACGTCCTGACTCCGGACGGGCTCAAGGTCGAGGTCAAGACCAGCGCCTACCTCCAGGCCTGGGGCCAGCCCCGGCTGTCGGAGATTCGCTTCTCCCGGCTGCGCGGGCGCGCCTGGAATCCCGAGGACGGTGGCGCCGCAGAGCAGTCCTACAACGCCGACATCTACGTCTTCGCTCTCCATACCGCTCTCACCCACGCCGACTACGACCCGCTCGACACCGGCCAGTGGGGCTTCTACGTCGTCTCCCGCCCTCTCGTGGAGGCCACCGGACAGGCGAGCCTGGGCCTGGCCTCCGTGCGGCGGCTCTGTGGCGAGCCCGTCGCCTACGAGGAACTCGCGGATCGGATCGCGACCTGTGCCTGCCAACCGCTCCCGTTCACGCCCTGACGCCGCCTGTCCGATCTGCGGGAAGGATCCGGCCCGGAGGTGCGGACCGCTGCCGCCCTGGTCCGGTCCTGCACGCTCGGCTCCTGCACGTGGACGACGGCAGTCCTTCGGACGAGCATCGCGGCAAGGTCCCCGCATCTGCCAGTTCGGCGGGCACGTCTCCCGGCCGGGAAACGTGCCCGCCGGGGGCCTACGTGCCGTCGCGGTCGGGGTCGACCGCGAGGCCGATGACTCCGAGGTAGCCGTCCCCGCTCTCGGTGATCTTGAGCAGCGTGCTCGGCCGGTAGACGCCGTCGCCGTCGCTGAACGTGTCACGACCGGTGTGCGCCGCGAGGAGCGCGCCGCGGCCGATGCTGGTGATGCCGGCCAGTGCCGTCCGGGGCCCCGCCGCTCCTACGGGGTCTCGTCCAGGTGGTCGGCGTAGTACCCGACCGCCCGACGGTACTTCCGTACGCCCGGGTCCGCGCTGGTCTCCCCCGTCACCTGGAGCAGGGTCCGCACCGCCTCCCGCGATTCGCCGACGTTGTACAGCGCCATCGCCAGGAAGGTCCGGAGCGCGGCGTCCCCGGGGAACTCCTCCAGACCGCGGCGGAGCGTCCGAAGCGACGACTCGTAGCGGCCCAGCACCCGGTAGGTGCTGCCGAGCCCCAGCAGTGCCCCGTGACGCTCGCTCTCCGACAGACCCGCGGCGCCCAACGCCCGTTCGTAGCAGGGGACGGCCTCCGCCTCCAGGCCGAGGGAGTCGTGCGCCCATGCCGCCTGGTACGCGATCGCGGCGTCCTCCGGGTAGCGGTCCGACAGGGCGATCAGTTGCTCGCACGCCTGCCGGGTCCCCTCCTCGCGCAGCCGCACCGCCTGTGCCAGGGCCGTCCCGTGCTGTTCGTCGTCCATCCGCCGCACGCTGCCACGGCGCCACCCGGACCGCAACACCTCCGGGCCGGTCCCCCGGCGGATCGCCGGACCGGGGTCCTGGACGGGGCTCCCGACGGGGAGTCCGGGCGGCCCGGCGGCGGCACCGCACCTCGCGGTCAGGTGCGCAGGGCCTCGTCGAGGCGGCGGCGGAGTACGGCCGGGCGGGTACGGCCGGGGGTGCACTCCGGGAACCGGCCCACCAGCTCGCGGACGGCCGGCGGGGCGTGTTCGATCGCCCAACGGATCTCCGCGTCACCGACGTCGGTGGCGGCGTCCGTGGTGACGTCGCCCCCGTCGGCCGCCGCGAGTTCGCACGCGAGGGCCGCGTGCGTGGCGGGCTCCAAGGCGTGCTTCACCTGGTGCGGAGTCGCCAGCGGGTGGATGTAGGGGGACGCCGCCGCGTAGCCCGCGGCCCGGGCGGCGGCCGCGGCGGCGGGGTCGTCGACCTCGCGTGCGGCAGCGAGCGCCGCGTGGGCCTGGGCGCGCAGGAGCGCCGTCCGCTTCCCTTCGCGGGCGAAGGTGCGGACGCCCTCGATCGCCTCGCGCGGACGGGTGTCGGCCGGGGCCTTGGCCTCGAACAGCGCCAACGCCCGTTCGGCGCAGTCGGCGGTCCAGAGCCCGAGAAGGCGACGGTCCTCGTCGCTGATGATGACCTCGTTCATCCGTTCATCCTGCCGGTTCCGCCCTCCCGTGTCGCCCGGGTTGTGCGGACGCGGCCGGCCACGCCGGGCTCTCTCCGCTCCGGGGCCCCTCCCTCACCGACCGTGCCGTGTCAGGGTCGGCGAGGGAGGGGCACGGCGCGGCCCCGCAGGGCCCTGTGAGGCCGCGTGAATCCAGCACGAGTCCGCGTGAGACCACGGGCGGAACTGACGGACGGTCACCGAACGTCGACGCGGTCACGGCGTCCAGGCCGGTCGGCGATCCGCGGCCGGGCCGCGAACTCCCCTCGTTCGGGTGGGGTTTGGGCATTGCCGTGGCGCCGCGCCCGTGCGGCGCACTACCGTCGCCGTATGACCGAGCTTGTCCGCCGTCGTCATGTGGACTACGGCTACATCGCCGGCGCGGGCTGTCCCGCCGGCCGCTGACCGCGCCCGCCTCCTCCGGCCGCACGGTCCGGGCGTCGAGGCCCGTACGCCTCCGCCCCGTGGTGCCCTCCCCTTCCCCGTTCGCATCCTTCCCTCAAGGGACACCCATGACCGCGTTCAACTCCGCCACCGAGCACTACCTCCACAACAACAGCGCCTACGCCTCCGGCTTCGAGGGCCCGTTGCCGCTGCCCCCGGCCCGCCGGACCGCCGTGCTCGCCTGCATGGACGCCCGACTGAACGTCTACGGCGTCCTCGGCCTGAACGAGGGCGACTCGCACGTGATCCGCAACGCCGGCGGCGTCGCGACCGACGACGCGATCCGCTCGCTGGCCATCAGCCAACGACTCCTCGGCACCGAGGAGATCATCCTCATCCACCACACCGACTGCGGCATGCTGACCTTCGGGGACGACGCCTTCCGGGAGTCGATCCGCGAGGAGACGGGCGTCAAGCCGCCGTGGGCCGCGGAGGCCTTCGCCGACCTGGAGACCGACGTGCGGCAGTCGATCGCGCGGATCACGAGCAGCCCGTTCGTCCCGAAGACGGACGCGGTGCGCGGCTTCGTCTTCGACGTGGCCACCGGCAAGCTCGCGGAGGTCGTGCTGTAGACCGTGCTCCGGGCCCTGCCCCAGGTCGTGGAGCCGGCGGTGCCGTGTCGTCGGTGGTGCCGTGTCGTCGGCCTGCCGGGCGGACGGGCCGGATCGAGCTGCCCGTGCAGGGCTCACCTCCCCGAAGCGGTGAGCCCTGCACGGGCCGGCCCCGTCCCCGCCGTCCCGGATCAGACCTGCTCGTCGTCCACCGCGCCGGGCGCCAACGGCGGTGCCGGGAAGGCGTGTCGGGCCTCGCCGCCGTCCCACCACACGCCGATCGCGAACACCGCCGCCGCCTCCAGCAGTGCCGCCCGCTCCAGTCCCCCGCAGCGGACGGCCGTACAACCCATCGACGCGACGAGCTCGGTGACCAGTTCGGCCGCGGCCGGCGCGTCCGCGCAGAAGGGCACGGTGAGCGGCACGCCCTCGAAGGCCGGGCGCGGCATGGTCCAGATGCTCTCGTGGCAGATGCCGAACACCTTGGCCACCCGGGCACCGGGCGCCGCGGCCGCGAGCCGGACCGCCATGGAGTCGCCACCGCCGGCCGTGGTCAGGACCGGGCCGCCCGGGCCGGGGGCCATGGGCACGGTGCAGTCGAGGACGGTCCGGCCGGCCAGGTCCCCCGCAAGCCCTGCCACCACCCCGGCCGCGACCTCGGCGGGCAGGGCGACCAGCACCGCCTCGCCGAACCGTGCCGCGTCCGCCGGGCCGCCGCTGCCGACGGCCCGGATACGGGCGGCCGTCCTCGCTGCCGCGCCGGGGTTGCGCCCGCCCACCACGACCTCGTGTCCGGCCCGCACCCAGGCTCCGCCGAGGCCCGCCGCCATGGCGCCCGTTCCGAGAATGCCGATCCGCATACCGTGCTCCCCACCACTGTCCCGATGGCGGCCGACTGCCGCACCCCGGACCCTAGGCGGGCCGATACGCACCATCCGGTAGGCAATGGACCGGCAGGATGTGCGTATGGGAGACGCCGAGAGCCTGCGCAGCCTGCACGGACCGGTCGGGACCGTCGGAGTGGCCGGGGCTGTCGGGGCGGCCGGGCCTGACGGACCGGACGACCTCGGTGGAGACGTGTTCGCGGCCGACTGCCGGGCCCGGATCGCCTTCGAGGTGATCGCCAACCGCTGGGACAGCGTGGTGGTCTACGTCCTCGGCGAGCAGGGTCCGATGCGCCCGCGCGCGATGCTCGCCCGGATCGGCGGGATCAGCCCGAAGGTGCTGAACGACGCGTTGCGGCGGCTGGAGTACAACGGGCTGGTCGAGCGCCGGCGCTACGCCGAGAGCCCGCCCCGGGTCGACTACACCCTGACGGCGGCCGGTGCGGCCCTGATCGGGCCGATCCGGGCGCTGGGCGCCTGGTCCGCCGTCCACGGCGACGCCGTCCTCGCGGCGCAGGAACGCTTCGCGACCGAGGATGCCGACCGCGCCGCCCGGCGCTCCCCGCCCGCGTGAGCCGACGACCCACGACCGACCCACGACCGGCCCACGACCGGCCCACGACGCCCCTGGGGCGTGAACCCCGCCCCGCACGCCCCCACCGTGCGCCTCACCCCAAGACGCGCGGCAGCATGACCCGCACCCATTCCTCGGGTTGCGACAGATGCGGAGCGTGACCGGCGCCGTGGTAGAGATGGCGTTCGGGCTTGGGCAGCGAGAGATCGATCAGGTCCAGCACCTCGCCGTACATCGGCTGGCTGTCGTCGCTCTGGGTGAGCAGCACGGGTTCGGTGAAGCGGTTCAGCGCCGTGAGGTCGAGGTCGAGCGCGTCGGGGTCGCGAAGCTCGTCCAGGTACGTGGGCGCGTTGCGGATGTACGTGTGCCGGACCGGCGCGGGCAGCTGCTCCCACGCCCCCGGGCCGAGGGCGATGGTGTCCACGTACAGCTCGGCCGCCGCGGCCGACTCCGCCTGCTCCAGCAGCTCCCGGACGGCGCTGATCCGCTCCGCGAAGGCCACCCCGATCGGACGAAGCTCGGGGTCGGCGAGCAGCACCCCGGTGGCGGGCGGTTCGTGCACGGCCACGCCGCGCAACAGGTCCGGCCGGGCGGCGGCCAGGCGGAGGGCGACGAGCGAACCGTAGGAGTCGCCGCAGACGTACGCGGGCGCGAGCCCGAGGCCCCGGATCAGGCCGGCCAGGTCGGCGGCGTCCTCGTAGACGGAGCCCTGGGTGAGGAGGTCCTCGCTGCGGCTGTGCCCGCGCCGGTCGTAGGCGACGACGGTCGTCTGCTCGGCGAGACCGGGCAGGACGCGCGCCCAGCTGTCGGCGTCGGTCCACGACCCGTGGACCAGGACCAGGCCGGGCCCGGCTCCCCGGGTCTCGTAGTACAGCGACACCCCGTTCACCCTGATCTCGGCCATCGCGAGCCTCCCGACCTCGGTCGTGCTCCAGCCCCGCCCCACCCCCCAGCGTGACACACCCGGTCGAACCGGTCAGATCAGCGGACCGAAGACCCCGCGTTCCCAGTGGCCGAGCCAGGACGCGGTCACGGAGTGCTGCGTCTGGCCGTCGGTCGACTCGTCGTACGGGAGGACGGCGGTGGGCGCGAACCAGCCCTCACCCGGGTCGATGCGCAGGCGCAGGACCCGCAGGGGGCGGCGGAGGGTGACGTATAGGCCCAGGTCGGAGGTGGCGGGGCGGTGGCTCTCGTAGCGGTCGTGGACGGTGCGGCAGACGGACTTGATGTCGGTGTCGGCGAGGAGGACGTACCGGCTGCCGGGGCCGAGGTTGACGCAGAGGCGTCGACGGGCGGTCTCGCGGTCGGCGTACGCGAGGCTCTGGTGGTTGTCGACGTGGAGGCCGGGACGGAGGCCGGAATCGGGGCTGACGTGGGTGACGGGCAGGCCGGGGGCGTCGCAGGTCTCACCGAGGGTGACGGGGAAGGGGTCGCCCAGCCCGTACACCAGGGTGGCGAGGGTGCGGATGTCGACGACCGAGTCGGGGAGCCGGAAGAGTTCGACCAGCCCGCCGTCCCGGGTGAGGAGGCCGGGCGCGAACCGCTCGGGGTAGCCGGCCGGAAGCGGTTCCCAGGCGCCGTCGGGGAGGACGACGGAGCTCTCGTACCCGGGCTGGAAGGTGAGGCGCCGGACGCCGGCGATCTCGCAGCGCGCGTGGAGGCGGCCGGGGTCCTGGAAAGCGATGGCAGCGGGGTGCATGGGGCGGGTGTCACTCCCTGTCGTGGCGGCGGGTGTCGAGGAAGTCGTCGGACCAACGGGTCTCCCGGTTCACGGCAGTGGCGAACGTCATCCACCGGATGGGGCCGGCGGAGGGCGGATCGACGAGGGAGAAGGCGAGGGAGGAGGCGAGGGACCCGAGCCCCGCGGCGGCGACCTCGACCGGGGCAGGCCGGTCGCCGCTTCTGGACATGGGGTCAACTCCGGATCTCCGGAAGTGGATTGACTCGCTCGTCGAGCAGGACCCGCACCCACACCCGCTTGCCGACCCCCCGCCTGATCACGACACCGAAGCCGAAGGCGAGCCGGCGGACCATCGATCGCCGGACGCTCGGTCAGAAGCATTCTCGTACAGTCACGTTGAGTGTGGGTCTCCTTGATTCGAAAACACAACAGAAAGCCGAAGAAAATAGGTGGATCTTGAGGGCGCTTGAGTGCCGCCGCAGAACAGAGCAAGACTGTTCATCAACATCCGAAGGGAGGGACCCACTTGACCACTGACCTCTCCGCGATCCGGCAGATCAGACTCGGCGACGAACTGCGAGCCCTACGACTGGATCAGAACAAGAAGCTCCTGGAGGTGACGCGCGGACTGAAGGGCTGGAGCGCCGCCAGGCTCAGCAAGATGGAGCGAGCCGACCAGCCTGTCGGTCCCCAGGACCTCGCCACACTCCTTGACTACTACGGAGTCGGAGGAGCGGACCGCGAGTACTACGAGAACCTCCTCGGCAGCGGCCCGCCCAAGCAGTGGTGGCGCAACCTCGACTTCGCGAACTCCATCACGGCAGCCTTCGCCGAGTACCTGGCACTCGAGGCCGACGCCTCGCACATGCTGGAGTACTTCCCATCCGCCTTTCCAGGGCTTGTCCAGACTGAAAGCTACGCGCGGGAGATGATCGCCGCCGGCCTCAGCGCACCCAATGACGAGCAGATCGAGACCGCAGCCGAAGTTCGAATGATGCGGCAGCGTCGCCTGGCCGACGAGAATCCGCTCGATCTGGAGACCTACTTCGGGGAGGTCACGCTCCTGGTCGCAGGCGACCGAGACACGCTCATCGCGCAGATCCGCCACACCATCGAGGTTGCGCAGCGTCCGAACGTCACGATCCGGATGGTCCCTCTGAGCGCCGGACGCCAGGGGATCCTGACTTCAGGACTCGTACTCATGAGATTCCCCGACGACCTCGAAAATGGCTTCGTATTCATCGAAGCCGTCGGCGGTACGCTCCCGCGTAGAACGGGACGCGATGTACGCCGTGCCGAACGGGCCTTTGCCCGCGTCAAGGCGTGCGCGCTGTCACCGGAGGAGACCATCGCCGCACTTGAGCGCAGGCTGGAAGAGATCACGTGAGCGAGAAGCACGACCCGTACGACCACAACCCCGCCGACGCCGTTTGGGCAAAGTCCCCGTTCTCCGGCGACGACAACGGCTCCTGCGTGATCATCGCCCGCTTCTCCAACGGCGATGTCTGGCTCGGCGACGACAAGAACCCCGACCGCCCCCACCTCGCCTTCGACCAGGCCGAGTGGGCCGCCTTCGCCAAGGCCATCACGAGCGGCTCCCCCGACTTCACCGCCTGACCGACGGCCGAAGGCCCTACCCACCCCGGCAGGGCCTTCGGCGGCGCCGGCCCCTGCCCCGACCCAACCTGCGCCGACTCAACCGACGCCGAAGGAGGCGACGACGCGGGCCGGGGCACGGAAGGCGTTGCCGTCGACGGGGGAACCCTCGACCGTGAACGTGACCGCCGTACCCGGGCCCGGCCTGTCGTACCGCCAGGCCGGCCCCCTGAGGGCCGGGCCGCAGAGCCCCTCGGGCAGCTCGCGTTCGTCCGGCCCCAGACCGTACGAACTACCGCCGTCGCCCCTGTCGAACAGGGACGTCCCCTTCGTGACGAACCCCGCACGGCGCAGGTGGTCCGGCATCCGGTCACTCAGGAAGGAGACTCGGGCGACGCCGGCCCTGGTGAAGTAGTGAATGTCCGAGGCGTCGGCGGGGAGCGCCGTTCCCCCGGCCGAGATGACCGGCGGCAGCATGGTGTCACTGCCCTTGCACGCCCGGGTGTCCCCGAACGGGTGGAACAACTGGTCCTGGAGCACCCAGACGACGCCTCCCGCCACCAACCCGACGACGGCCACCACGAACGCCAGGCACGACAGCGGCCCCACCCGCCCGGAGGCCGGACGGGGCACGTCCTCCGCGAACTCCGACCAGGCCCCCTCCTCGTCGAGCCCCTCCGGATCGGGCAGAAACCCCGGATCCTCCCCGCCCTCGGACCGCATCAACTCCCCCTCCGTACACGTCCGTCCGCAGCATAGTCCGGACCGACGCGCACCCGGCGGGAACCCCCGGAACGCGCCACGCACTCCCCCCGCGCACGGGAAGTCGGACCCGCCGACTTCCCGTGCCGGCCGAGTCCCTACGCGTGGTGGGTGATCTGGATCAGGTTGCCGCAGGTGTCGTCGAGGACCGCGACGGTGACCGGCCCCATCTCCTGCGGCTCCTGGGTGAACCGCACCCCGAGCGCGCGCAGGCGCTCGAACTCCGCGGGCACGTCCTCGACCGCGAACGAGGCGGCCGGGATGCCGTCCCTCACCAGCGCGGTCTTGTACGGCTTCACGGCGGGGTGGCCGTCGGGCTCCAGCAGCAGTTCGGTCCCGTCCGGGTCCTCCGGCGAGACGACGGTCAGCCAGCGGTCCGCACCCACGGGGACCTCGGTCTTCTTCACGAAGCCCAGCGCGTCCGTGTAGAAGCGCAGGGCCTTGTCCTGGTCGTCGACGAAGACGCTGGTCAGGTGGATCCTCATGGGGTTCTCCGGGACATCGGGCCTGAGCCACCGTGCCACGGTGCACCCAGGGAGGCTTAGGCGTTCCGACCATGAAACCGGGTGTCCCGGCCCCGCCCGGCCAACGACACGGGCCGCCCCGGCCGACGACGCGATCCCCCCGCCGCACCGGCCCGCGCCACTTGATCGCGTACTGCCCAAAGGGGCATACCTAACGTTCGGTCGGGCAGCGGGCCATCCCGACGCCGAGTCGGCGACATGTTGCCGCAATGCCCCGTTCACGTTTCCGCGGGCTGCGGGCGCAGCGTCTCCGACCAGCGCTGTCGCGTGCACCTCACGTCGCAACAACCACCCCCATCGGCAGAATCCACCTGAATCGGACCATCTCCCCCATTCCGCCACCAACCAGATCCCGGCGAACTTCAAACATGCAGCCTCGCGGCAATCGGCAGATGGAACCGACCACTTGACGCTAAATCCCGACGAAGATTCACTTCTGGGCGACGGGAGGCGGGCCTCGGATTCCACGGGATCCGCAGGGCTTTCCACCGCGACCCGTCGAGCACCGTTCCATGAATCGCCCGGTTCGCCGGCTGTCGAAGGGATTTTCCATGAAGCTCGTGCATTTCGTGAGGAAGGCCATGCCGGAGAAGAGCCTGAAGGCCTACGCCTGGTACCGCTGGATCTGACCGTCCGGCCCCCCTTCCTGATTCGTGCCCGGCGGACTCGAACCCGCCGGGCACGATCCGTTCACGAGCCGGCCGCTCACCCCTGGAGTGCAACCGATGTCCCTGTCCAGCACGGGAAGAAACGCCCGGGTCACCGTCTTCGCACCGCGGATCGAAGAACTCCTCCGCACGCACCGCGGGGCGGACCTCTTCCGCCTGGAGCGCGACACCGTCGGGGTCGCCGGCGCCGACCTGTTGGACGGCCTGCTCCGCGCCAGGCCGGCCAACCCCGAGGAGCGGCCCACCTTCAAGCCCGTCCTGGGGAGGCAGATCAGCCGGACGGACGCGTCGGCCCTCATGCAGGCCGTGTCGTCCGACGTCCGGGCCGCGCTGAAGAAGCCCCTGGACGAGACGGACGACCTCACGGGGAGGTGGCCGCACGCCCCCCACGTCCACCTCCGGGACCTCGTCTTCGGCCGGGAGAGCCTGCGTTTCAGAATCCTCGTGGACCGAAAGCTGGAACTCACGCCCAAACTGACCTGGATGGCCGTCGCGGCGGGCACCGCCATGCTCGGAAAGCCCGGGACGGAAATCCCGCTCTCCCATCTGGCGGCCCGGGTGATGGAGGCCGATTCGTACGCCGACCGGCGCTACGCCATGTATTTGTACCGGCGGGTCGCCGCTCCGATCTGCTTCACCGTGGCGGCACTCGTCACGAACGCGGTCTGGCTGGGTTCCCCGTTCGACGACGACGTACCGAACCGGGACATCCTGTGGGAGACGCTGCGGCTGCTGCCCCCCTCCTGGAACATTCTCCGGGTGGCCTCCCCCGAGTTCCACGCCCTGGACGACCGGATCGGGGTGCGGGACGACATCCTGATGCTCCCGCTGCTGAGTCACCGCGACCCCCGACTCTGGGACGCCCCCGACGAGTTCCGCCCGCAGCGGTGGGCCGAGCTCGACCCCGAGAGCCACCCCGGGTACCTCCCGTTCGGGCACGCCAACGAGCGCTGCTGGGGGCGGCACATGGTGCTGCCGCTGGCGGAACGCCTCCTCGACATCGTCCGCCGCGACGGGCTCGTGGTGAGCCCCGACCAGACCGTCGGGAAGGTCGAACTGGACGGCCTGCTGGAGGTCTCCGGCGTCCGGATGGTCCGCCGCTGACCCGGTCCGGACCTGATCCGATCCGATCCCCGGTCCTGCGCCGGGGCGCCACCCGGCCGACCGTGAACTCCCGCCCCTCCGGCCCGTCCTGCCACGGGCCGCACGCCGAAGGCGCACCCCGAGGCTTCGCACCAGGACTGCGCACCGGGACTGCGCACGGGACTGCGCGCCGGATCGCGGGCCACGCACGCCGGGCCAGGGGTTACCAACGTCCGCACACGCTCGTTTCCCGGGGTGTGAAGACCCGAGCCTCCGCCTCCGCCGCCGTCGCGGCCGTCCTGCTGTCCGTAGGCCTCACCGCTGCCGCCGTGACCGCGACGACGACCGCGACCGCCGCCGAAGTCGACACCGGAGCCGCCGCCGCAGCCGATGTCGAAGCCGTCACCAGCCTCCGTCTGACCGTCACCCACGGCGCGACCCCCGTCGCCGACACCCCGCGCCTCGCCACCCTGGAGTGCCCGCCCGGCAGCGCCACCACCCATCCGGACCCGGCCACGGCGTGCCGCCTCGTCGACGCGGTCGACGGCGATCTCGACCGCCTCGACGTCGACCCCGGCATCTGCACCGCCGAGTACGACCCGTACACCGTCACCGCCTCCGGCACGTACCGGGGCCGGCCGCTCTCCTTCCGGCGCACCTACGGCAACCGTTGCACCCTGGCCCACACCACCGGCGCCGTCTTCGCCTTCTGACCCGGCGGGCGGACCCTCCCCCGACGGCCCCGGCCCACGCCCGCCACGGGCGGGGCCGGGGCCGCCGCACGTCTCCCCCGGGACCGCGTCACCCACCTGCGGATCCTTGCTTCGCCTGCTATCTTGCTGTGCATGGTACCTGGTATGACAGACCCTGACGGGGCCGGCGCAGCCGACGGGTCGGTGGCCACCCAGCTGCGCAAGGGAGTGCTGGAGTACTGCGTGCTGGCCCTGCTCCGGGACGGCCCGCGCTACGGCGTCGAGCTGCTCCAGGAGCTCGGCCGGTTCCCGATGCTGGCGACCAGCCAGGGCACGATCTACCCCCTGCTGTCCCGGCTGCGCCGCACCGGCCTGGCCGACACCTTCCTCCGCGACTCGGCCACCGGCCCGTCGCGCCGCTACTACACCCTCACCCCCGCCGGCCGGAGCGCGCTGGAGGAGTTCGCCACCCTGTGGCCCGACTTCCGCACGGCCGTCGACCACGTCCTCACCCCGGGAGAGCAGTCATGAACACCCCGATGGAGCACCCGCTGGTCCTGGCCTACCTCGACGAGATCACCCGCCGCACCACCGCGTTGCCCGCCGAGCGCCGCCGCGAACTCCTGGCCGACCTGCGCGAGCACGTCGAGGTCGCGCTCGCCGAGCACGGCCACGGCGACGGCCCCGTCGACGACGGTGCGGTGCGGCAGGTCCTCGACCGGCTGGGCCGCCCGCAGGAGGTGGCCGGCGCCGCTCTCGCCGAGGAGGGCCAGGGGCGGCCCGAGCCGGAGAGCGCCGTCCGCACCCACCTCACGCTCGGCCTCGTCCTCCTCTCGCTGCCGCTGCTGGTCGTCCCGGCCGTCGGGCCCGTCCTCGCGACGGCTGCCGCCGTCACCGCCCTGGTCAGGATCTGGCGGTCCCCCCAGTGGGACCGCCGGGAGAAGAGGCAGGCGACCCTGCTGCTGCTCTCACCGGTCCTGGTCACGCCCCTGGTCGCGGGCGCCCTCTCGATGTCCTCGATCGGCCTGGGCCCGCTCGCCGTCCTCGCCGCCTGCCTGGTCGGCGCCTGCCTGCCCGGCATCGCCGTGATCCGGCTGGCCCGCTCCGCCGCCCTCCTCCGCGCCGACACCGGCCGAAGCGGCGGCGGCAGCAGCGGCAGTGCCGTGACCGTCTGACCCCCGGCCGCCCCACCACCGCTGTCGCGCCCGCCCGCCGACGCGGCCCCTGCGGGCGAACCGGTGCAGCCGTGGACGCGGACCACGTGGTCATCGGCGCGGCGGAGCTCGGTCAGGTCGTCCGGCACGGCACCGACCGGGCCACCGGCCGAACCGCCCGGGGGCGCGGCCCTTCAGGACCCGCCCGACTGCCGCCGCGATCATGACCTGTGGAATGCTCTTCCCTTCCACCACACCGGGGACAGGGGAGGCCATGGCGGTAGCGGAGCTTCTGCAGGACCACGACGAGCGGGCGTGGCGGAACGCCCACCGCCGCCACCGCTGGGGCGTGAACCTCCTCGGGGTCCTGGCGGTCGTCGGGTGGATCTGGGCGATCGGCCTCGCCTTCCTTCCGGTCGCGGCGGGCAGTAGCAGCTCGACCGGCTGCGGGTCGCCGGCGCTCGTCGACGACTCCCCGCGCACCTACTCCCGCGAGCGCTGCGCCCGCGTCATCGACGGGCGCATCCGCGGGGCGGTCGGCCTCACGGTCCTGACGGTCCCGCTCTCCGCGGCGTGGATCTGGGGCGCGGCCACCCTCCGCCTCCAGCGCCTCGCGGACACGGCCACCGCCGAGCGGTAGCCCCCGGGGGACGACAGGGCCCGGCGGGACAGGGCACAGCACCGGCACAGCACCGGCACCGGCACCGGCACCGGCAAAGGATTTCCCCGACGCCGCGGCGGCTGCGAGGCTGGACCCGATCCCCCCGCCACCGGCCGACCGTTTCCCCACAGGAGCAGCGACGTGCACGACCTTTCGTACGACGACATCAAGTCCGCCGCCGACCGGATCGCGGGGCACGTGCGCCCGGTCGCGATAGCCCCGGGGCCGGACGGGGTGTGGCTGGCGCTGGAGCACCTCCAGCACACCGGCTCGTTCAAGGCGCGGGGCGCGCAGAACTTCCTCCGGGCCCACCGCGAGGCCGGCACCCTCCCCGACGCGGGGGTCACCATCGCCTCCGGCGGCAACGCCGGCCTGGCCTGCGCCTGGTCCGCCCTCCGCCAGGGCGTGCGGGCCACCGTCTTCCTGCCCGCCAACGCGCCGCGCGTGAAGGTCGCCCGGCTCCGCTCGTACGAGGCCGACGTCCGGCTCGTCGGTACGGAGTACGCCGAGGCGCTGGCGGCCTGCGAGGAGTTCGCCGCCGCCTCGGGTGCGCTCGCCAGCCACGCCTACGACCACCCGCTGATCGCCGCCGGGGCGGGCACGCTGATGGAGGAGATCAAGCAGCGGATCCCGGACCTGGACACGGTGGTGGTCGCGGTCGGCGGCGGCGGGCTGTTCGCCGGGGTGGCGACCGCCGCCCGGCAGCACGGCGTCCGCACCGTGGCGGTCGAGCCGGAGAACTGCCGCGCGCTGGACGCCGCGATCGCGGCCGGCGCGCCGGTGGACGTCACCGTCGACTCGGTCGCCTCCGACTCGCTCGGCGCCCGCCGCGCCACCTCCCTGGCCGTGCAGGCCGCCCGCCGGGGCGACGTCCGCCCGGTGCTCGTGCCGGACGGCGGGATCGTCCGGGCCCGCCGGGCCCTGTGGGACGACCACCGCCTCGCGGTCGAGCACGCCGCCGCCACCGCGCTCGCGGCCCTGCCCGCCGCCTCCGACCCGGCCGCCGGCCCCGGCACCGCCGCCTACCGGCCCGAGGACGGCGAGAAGGTCTGCGTCATCCTCTGCGGCGCCAACACCGACCTCCGCACCCTCACCGACGACGAGCGGGACGGGACCGACGGTCCGGTCACGTAGCAACGCCTGTCCGGCAGTTCACGTCGGATCGGCACGCGGGGTCAAGGGGTGTGCGCCGGACGGGGCGGGTGCGCACCCCTCCCCCCTGTCGCCTTCCGGAAAATTTAGGTAAGCCTTGCCTATGTTCTCTAGGATGCGATCCATGAAGAAGATCATCCGAACGTTAGCGGCCGTCACCGTCGGCCTGATCCTGGCCGCCCCCGGTGTCGTCGCGGCCCCGGCCACCGCCGCCACCGGCCCGTCGGAGAGCCCGGCCGGAAGCCCGGCCGGAAGCCCGGCCCGGCTCGAACTCCCGCGCCCCACCGGCGACCTCGCCGTCGGACGGGACACCCTCCACCTGGTCGACCGGAGCCGCAAGGACCCCTGGGTACCCACCGAGGACCGGGAGCTGATGCTGTCGCTCTACTACCCGGCGGTCGCCCGCACCGGATCCCCCGCCCCCTACATGGCCGTCGCCGAGGCCAGGGCCCTGCTCACCGACCGGGGACAGCTCGGCGAGTACACCACCCCCGAGCGCGTGGCCGCGACCCGCACCCACGCCCGCACCGACGCGGTGCCCCGGATCTCCTCCCACCGCTACCCGCTGGTCGTGCTCTCCCCCGGTTTCACCATGCCGCGCGCCGCACTGACCAGCCTGGCCGAGGACCTCGCGAGCCGCGGCTACGTGGTGGCCGCGGTCGACCACGCCTACGAGTCGGACGGCACCGTCTTCCCGGGCGGACGGGTACTCACCTGCAAGGCGTGCGAGCAGGTGTTCCCCGACGGCTCGCTGCACCGGGTGTCCGACGGCCGGGCCCGCGACGCCTCCTTCGTCCTGGACCGGCTGACCGGCCCGCACCCGGCGTGGCGGTACTCCTGGCTGATCGACGCCCGGCACATCGGCATGGCCGGTCACTCCATCGGCGGCGCGGCGGCCTCGGCCACCATGGCCACGGACCCGCGGGTGGACGCGGGCGTGAACATGGACGGGACGTTCTTCACCCCGGTCCCCGAGGCGGGCCTCGGCGCTCGCCCCTTCCTGATGCTCGCCGGTGACCCCGCCCTGCTGCCGCCGGACTTCCCCGACACGTCCTGGGAGGACACCTGGCCCCGGCTGGACGGCTGGAAGCGCTGGCTGACCGTCACCGGGGCGGGCCATCCCGCCTTCACCGACTGGCCGGTGCTCGGCGACTCGGCCGGCTACCCGCACCCGGAGACCCCGCTCTCGGGCACCCGCTCGCACCAGATCACCCGGGGCTACGTCGGCGCGTTCTTCGACCTGCACCTGCGCGGCCTCGCGTCGCCCCGGCTGGACGGCCCGACCGCGGCCGACCCGGAGGTCGTGTTCCACCGCCCCTGAGGCACGGGCCTGGGGTGCCTGCCTGCGGCGGGCACCCCAGGCCGGAGGAACAGGGCGCCCCTCCGGGGCCTGCTGGAACGGGCCGTCGCCTCCCCGTGAGCCTCGCGCGGGTGAGGGGCAGCTCCGGGCCCGACGCCTGCGCCCGGCCCGGCGGCCGGGTCACTCCCCGTCGCCTCCGTCACCGCCCCGGTCGGCCGTGATCCCCCTCCCGCCCCGCCGCCGGTTCCGCCCGGACCGGCGCACCAACTCACCGGCGCCGAGCGTCACGGCGGCCACCCGACGCGCCCAGCGAGGCCCGCCGCGCTCCGCCCACACCACGCACGCGCACCCGCCGATGACCACCACCAGGATCCCCAGCAGCACCAGACCGATCATGCCTTCCCACCTTCGTACTCGCACGGTGCCGGCGATACTCCCAGACCGCGGCGGAAACGCCTCACGCTTCCGGCCGCGTCTTCCCGTTCCGCGACTCGGCCACGCCCGCCAACCCCGCCGCACCCGTCCGCGCCTCGTCCGCCTCGCCTGCCGCGCCGGTCAACCCGTCGCCCAGCGCGCTGCGGCGGTAGAGCACCTGGCGGCCGTCGCGGGCACGGGTCAGCAGGCCCGTGGCGTGCAGGACGCGGAGGTGCTGGGAGACGGCGCTCGGGGTGACCCGGAGGCGGCGGGCGATCTCGACGGTGGGCAGGGGCTCGTCCAGGAGGCCGAGCAGCCGGGCCTTGGGCGCGCCGAGGAGCGCCACCAGCGCGGCGGAGTCCGGGGCCGGCGGCCGGAGCCAGAGCGTCGCCACGCCCCGGCTCGGGTAGGCGAGCGTCGGCGCCTCGTCCGGACCGACCGGGGGCGCCGGCTTGTGGGCGAAGACGGACGGCACGAGGAGCAGACCGCGGCCGGACGCGGCGACGTGGTGGTGGCTGATCATGTCGGCGATGTGCAGGGCCCCTTCGTGCCACCGCAGGTTCGGGTGCATGTCGGCGAAGAGCAGCCTGGCCCCGCCGAGGGCGAGCCGGCGCGCGCGGTAGGTCATGTCGGCCTCCAGCACCAGCCGCATCTGCGGCCACACCGGCCGGACGGCGATCTCCCAGTACCGGCCGAGGAGTTCGCAGATGTCGTCGCGGAGGCGGACGACCGGCGCGTCGGCGGCGTCGCCGGCGGCCGCAAGCAGGGGCGCGGGCAGCGGGTCCGGTGCGTGGGTGGCCAGCAGGTCGCGGCGGACCACCTCGGGGGCGGTCCGGCGGACGGCGGCCAGTTCGTCCTCGAAGGCCGGGGCGAAGACCACCGGGCGCGGCGTCAGGAAGTCCGGCACGGTGCGCCGCACGGCGACCAGGGAGAGCAGCAGACGGGTGTCGAGCGCGCCGAGGCGGCCGAGGACGGCCCGCCGCCACGGCAGGTGCAGCGCGGAGAGCCCCGGCTCGCGCAGGACCCGGAGGCTGAGCACGGTCTCGTGCAGGGGCGAGAGCGCGAAACGGGTGTCCGCGAGATCCTCGACGCCCAACCCGAAGCTGATCATTGAGCCCCACGCTACATCGGTTGGCGGCGGCGCGGGGATGCCGTGCACTTCGGGTATGACACACCCGGCAACCCGGACGCAGCGCCCCAACGCCCCGCTCGGGGCGGTGGTTTGAGGTGAGCCGCCGGCTTCTCCTGCTCCTGTCGCTGACCTGCGCCGTCGGCGTGGGCACCCTCTACTTCCCGCAGGCGATCACCCCGTTGGTCGCCGACGGCCTGGGCGAGCCGACCGACGCCGCCGCCCTCGTGGTGACCGCCACCCAGATCGGTTACACGGTCGGGATCTTCCTGCTGGTCCCGCTCGGCGACCGGCTCCCGAACCGGTCGCTCCTCGTCACCCTGCTCGGCCTCACCGGCATCGCCCTGCTCGCCGCCGGCTGCGCCCCGGTCCTCCCCGCACTCGTCGCCCTGAGCGCCGTCATCGGCGTCACCACGGTGGCCGCGCAGATCATCTCGCCGATGGCGGCCGGACTGGTGCCCGCCGACCGGCGCGGGTCGGTCGTCGGCACCCTGATGAGCGGGTCGATCGGCGGCATGCTGCTGGCCCGCACCTTCGGCGGGACGCTCGGCGAGTGGCTGGGCTGGCGCGCCCCGTACCTGGCGGCCGGCACCGTGGTCCTGCTCCTCGCCGCCGTCCTGGCCCGCGTCCTGCCGGCCGGAGCCGCCCCGCCGGCCCCGCACCGGCCGTACCCCGCGCTGCTGGCCGAACCGCTGCGCCTGCTGCGCACCGAACCGGAGCTGCGCCGCTCGTGCTTCTACCAGGCCACGGTCTTCGCGGGGTTCTCGGCCGCCTGGACGTGCCTGCCGCTGCTGCTCACCGGCCCGGCGTACGGGCTCGGCGCGCAGGCGGTGGGCCTGCTCGCCCTGGTCGGTGCGGCGACCATGGTCTGCACCCCGCTCGCCGGGCGTCTGGCGGACCGTCGGGGGCCGGACCCGGTGAACCTGGTCTGCCTGGTCGGGACCCTCGCCTCCGCCGGGGTGCTCGCCGCGGGCGGGTGGGGCGGCGCGGCGGGCATGACGGCCCTGGTGGTCGGCACGCTGGTGCTGGACGTGGCGATGCAGTCGGGCATGGTGGCCAACAAGACCCGGGTGTACGCGCTCGATCCCGACGCCCGGGGCAGGCTCAACACCGCCTACATGAGCTGCGCCTACCTGGGCGGCAGCGCCGGGTCCTGGCTCGGGCTGCGTGCGCACGACCGGGCGGGCTGGCCGGGCGTGTGCACGCTCGTCGCGGTACTCGCGGCCCTCGCCCTGGCCCGTCACCTGCTGCCGCCGCGCCGGGACCGGACCTCGGCCGGGCGGGCCGCCGGCCCCGGAACCGCCGCCGGCGCGACCGCTCCGGCCGACGCCACGCCGACCCGGCCGGCCTGATCACGGCCGGGCACCTCCGTTCTCACCGGGTGGAACAGGGGGTTCCGCTCACGGAGGTTCCTGACAGACTGTGCCCCACATGCGCCCGACACCACGGGCCCGTACCCAGCGACCGTGCCAGGAGGCCGACATGACCGCGCCCAGCACCACCAACACCGACATTCGCGACGCCGGAACACCGGGTGTCGTGCGGACCTCCCTGGTCAGCGGTGTCATCGGCGGCGTGATCGGAGCGGTGATGAGCGCGGCCGCCAACTACTTGATCGTCGGCACCCCGGACGACGAGACGGCGAACGCCGTCAACCACGCCGTGTCCGGCCTGATCAGCGGGTTCATGGCCGGCTTCGTCGGCCTGCTGATCCACCAGCGCAAGGCGGCCTCCGCGGCCCGTGCGCGGTAGCACCACCCCGGCGGCCCGGCCCCGGTGGCGCGAACCCCGGTGACACCGCCTCGGTGACGCGGCCGCGCCCCGCCGAACGCCGCGGCGGTCCGCCCCTCCTCCGGTCCCGGAG
>NZ_JBHXKE010000034.1:0-48569 GCF_042722765.1 Kitasatospora sp. NPDC058406 | reverse complement strand
GACGATGTCCGGCCCGGGCCTCCTCACGTCCGCCGCCCGTGCGCCACGGCTCCGGCCGCGCCGTCCGCGCGGGGGAGGTGGCGCCGGATCACGTGGGGAACTCGCCGTACCAGAAGCGTTCGAGGATGTACTTGGGGAGGTACCCGGACTCGACGCCGACGGGGAACTTGCCGTCGTAGGCGAGGCAGGCCATGGCGAACGGGCCGAGGGGGAGGGCGCCGTCGACGTCGGTGGCACGGTCCTCGTCCAGGGTCCAGTAGGCCTTGTGGAGGTTGAGGGCCTCGGCGAGGGCGGGGCCGAACTCCTCCTTGCGCCCGCGCACGAAGTGGTAGAAGAGGTTGAGCGGGGGATACATGATCCCCTGCAGCGCGTCGACCGGGGTGTTCGGCGAGGCCTCGGGGGTCGCGGTCGCGAACGCCGCCGTGAGCTTCTCGACCAGTTCGGGCCGGCGGAGCCAGTAGGTCTGCTGGACGTCGACCCAGTGGAAGACGAACTCGTCGTAGGCGCCCTCGGCCGCGCGCAGCCGCTCCAGCGGGATCTCGGCGAGCCGGGTCATCCGCTGCCGGTCACGGCAGATGACGGCCAGCCAGAACGCGCTGAACCAGTTCCCGGCGTTGGCGAACTTCCGCAGGCCGATCGCCTGGACGGTCCGCTGCTTGTCCTCGATGAAGCACTCGACCGTCCCCTCGTCCGTCCCGGTCACGGCGAACAGGGCGTCGCCCAGCTGCATCGCGACGACCGCGGCCTGCCAGGTCTCCAGCCGGCTGCCTTCCGGGTCGGCCGCGATGTGGGACTGGAACGCGAGGACGGCGGTGCTGAAGGCGAAGTCGATCGATTCGGCGGACCGTTCGAGCCGGTCGACCCGACCGGAGACCGCCTGGCTCTGCCGGTCGGCGAACGCCTCCGCATCGGGGCGGGGCACCAGATGGCGTTCGACGGTCACGGTCACGGAAGAGTCCCCTTGCTGATGTCGAACCTCTGGTACAGAAGGCCATTGTAGCTACCGGTGTTGTAGTCGCCCTTGACGACGACATAGTCGAGCTTGCCGGGGGTGTCGAGCGCCTTTTCGATTTTCTCGACGAGGTCCGTTTCACCGCGCTTGGTCATTTCCCGCAGGATGTCGAGGAAGTATTCCCGGCTTCCCTGGGAAACGGCCTGGCCCTTGACGCCGGGCATGCCGGAGGGCGAGGGGAGGTCGCGCTTGCCGAGCTCCGTCTTGGGGCCGCTCTTGGCCTCGATGACCAGGACGCGGCCGTCCTCGTGCACCCACACCTGGTCGAACTGGTCGCTGCCGCTCTTCGGGCCGAGGAGGGTCTCGCTCTCGAACCCCTTGTAGTGCTCGGCGACGAAGTGGTACTTGGCGGCGCCTTCGCCGAAGGCCTCGGCGGCGGTCCCCATCTCGGTGTGGGACGCCCGGTAGACGCCCTGGGCGTCCGGATGACCGGTGCGGTTCATCCAGTCCGTGACGAGGTTGTCCCACTTGATGGCGTTCTGCTGCTTCAGCGCGAGGTCGTCGAGGATCTTGAGGCGGACGGGATCCGTGACCTTGTCCGCGCCCAGCGGGACCTCGTCGATGTCGAGGTAGTGCGGGTCCGGCGCCTCGGGGGAGTCCTTGGCGCGGATCCACGGACCGTCCTCCGACAGCTTGGTGAGCTGCGGCGGGGGGAATCCGCTCTCGTCGATCGGCTTCCCGCTCAGGCGGCGGCCGAGGATGTTGTAGTGGTCCTCGAAGTAGCCGGGCTCCTCGTTGGCCCGGTAGACCTGGATCTCCTCGATCTGGCCCTTGTCGAGCCGGCCGCGCTCCCCGTACGGGTTCGGGCCGTCGAGCATGGTCGCGGGACGGGGCACGGGCTGGCGCGGGGTCGCGGCGTTGTCGCCGGCGCCGGCCGCGTTGTCGGCCGTGCCGGCCGGGCCGGTGCCCGGGGTGTTGTTGCCGTGGGACCCGCCGCCGCCGCCCGGACCGTCGTTGCCGTGGGTGCCGCCGCCGCCCGGACCGTCGTTGCCGTGGGAGCCGCCCGTGGTCGGGCCGTCCCCGCCGTGGGTGCCGTGGGTGCCGGGGGTGACCGGACTGTCGCCGCTTCCGCCGCGCGGGGCGTTGAGGTCGTTGCTGGGGCCGTGGCCCGCGTGGCCGCCGGGGAGGCTGTCGCCCGCGTTGACGCGTCCCGTGGGGAAGTTGTCCGCCGGGTTGACCCGCCCCGTGGGGAAGTTGTCGGGGTTGACGCGTCCGGTGGGGACGTGGTCGGCGACGTTGACGGGGCCGGACACGTCGGAGGTGAGGCGGATGCCGTCGTTCCCGCCGCGGGCGCCGGCGCCGACCAGTTCGCGGGTGTCGACCTTGACGGGGGTCTCCGTCTTGAGGGGCGCGTGGTCCTTGGCGGGCCTGTCGACGATGTCGGGCTTGGCCTCGTCGACGTGTTGGGTGATGTTGCCGCCGGCGTCGTAGATGTTGCCCTTGGGGTCCATGAACCGCGGTGGGCCGTCGACGGGGAGTTTGACGGTGCCGGTGGGCAGGGTGGTGGTGTTCTTGGGGAATTTGACGGTGTCGTCGCCGACCTTGAACGCGCCGTCGGGGACGGCGACGTTCTTGGGGATGCGGATGGTGCCGTCGGGGAGTTTGAGGGCGCCTTCGGGGAGGGCGACGGCCTTGTCGATGTTGATGGTGGGGACTTCGAACTTCCCGAGGCCCTTGAGGCTGGTCATCACGTCGCCGATTTTGGTGAAACCGGCGCCGGCGCCCTTGAAGAGGTAGGTCATCGGGTCGATGACCCTGCCGGCCTTGCCCGCGAGGGAGATGGCCTTGGCGGCGGCGCCTGCCTTGCCTGCGCCGGCGGCGGCGCCGCCCGCGCCGCCGGTGAAGACGGTGGTGAGGACGTTGAAGGTGACGGCTCCGGCGGCACGGGAGGGGTTGGAGCCCCATTGGTCCCAGGCGAGGAGGGCCTTGCCGGTCTCCTTCATGGCGGTGCGGGAGTCGCGGAGCCAGGAGGGGAGCTTGTCGTCGGGGACGGCGAGGAAGAGCGGTCCGACGCCGGGGATCGCGGTGATGGCGAGGCCGGTGGCGAGTTTGGCGAGGCCGGTCCAGGCCTGGCCGGCGGCGTCCCAGCCCTGGAAGCCGACGAGGGTGCCGAGGCCGACGAGGGTGCCCCAGACGCCGTCGACGATGACGCCCTTGCCGAACTCCCAGGCGTGTTCCCAGACCTGCCACCAGGGGATGGACTCCTCGACGGCCTCGCCCCAGGGGAGGGTCTTGGACTGCTTCAACGCCTCGGCGTCGTAGCCGTACATGTCCTTGCCGTTGGAGCCGTCGTTGACCTTGAGCGGGGAGCCGCCGACGAGCGCGACGATCTTGGCGTGGGCGGCGCGTTCGACGGCCTGGAACTGGGTCCAGACCTCGGCGATCTCGTTGCGGCGGTCGTTGTTCTCGTCGACGAGGTCGCCGTCCTCGCGCCACTTGTCGTCGCTGTTGGCCTTGTTGCGGAAGGTCTCGGCCTCGTGCTTGAGGTCCTGCAGCTTCTTGACGATGGGGGCGGCGTCGCGGCTGTAGGTGCCGAGTGCGCCGGCGATGGTGCACAGGTCGGTGCTGAGTTTGAGGCCGAGGTCCTGGACGGGTTTGGTGGTCGCGAAGAGTTGCTCGGCCTCGGGCGCCTGGTAGAAGGCGCGCAGGCCGCCGAAGCTGGTGTGGACGTTGCCGGTGGCGGTGGAGATGGCGGGGCCACTGGTCGAGATGGCCTTGACGTTGGCGTCGAGGAGCGCGAGGTTCCCGGTGAACACCGGGACCTCGGACGGGTTGACCGGCTTGTTGTCGGTCACTTCTTGCCCCCCGGCTGGTCGCGCAGGGCTTCCAGGTTGATGGCCCGCGCCGCGTCCTGGGCCTGCTTCGCCGCCGTCAGGTCACCTTCGAGGTACTCGTTGGTGGCCTTCACCGCGCCGCGCAGGCACGCCTCGATCCGCTCCGACATCGACTTCAGCTCGGCCTTCCGGCCCTCCAGGTACTGGCTCAGCGCGGCCGCGACCGGGCCCATCGCCTTCTGCGACAACGGGGGCGCGCCGACCGGCACCGGCCCCTGCAGGCGGGTCTCCGACTGCGAACCGGGCACGGCGGTGCCCGCGTTCTGGGCCGCCTGGGACAGGTTCGTCATCAGGGTGTTCAGAGCTGTCTCCAGATCACCCGCATGCCCGCCGACAGTCTTCAACTGCCCCTGTACGCCCTGTGGCTTGATGTCCCAAGCAACCATCAACAACCCCCGTTGTCAGACCGTCCGGCAAAACCCGTTCGGCCGTGTTCAGCCGATGTTGGCGACGGCGGCCTTCGCCCGTGCCAGCGTCTGCTGGGCCGTGCCGTCGTTCTGCTCCAGCGTCGTCTTCAGCAGCTGGACGATGTTCCGCACCTCCTGCGAGGCGTTCTTCCAGCGCAGTTCCTTGGCGTGGTAGTCGTCCGCCACACCGTCGGCGGTGAAGTCCGCGATCGCGGCCTTCACCTGCGCGTCACGCGCCGCGATCACCTGCTCCAGCTGGCCGATGACCAGCTGGAGGTTGCGCTGCGCCTCGGTCGAGGCGCCCGAGTCGTACGAACGGCGGTCCGTTCCACCGGCCATCACACATCACTCCCCGTTGTGGTTCCAAGGTTCTGACGAAGGCTCCGGGGCTGTTCGTCAGCGGCTGCCCGAGAACCGGGCCGCGTCGAAGTTCGCCGACGCCATCTGCTGCTTCGCGTTCTGGCCCTGCTCCTGGTCGCCGGAGCCGAAGGCCTGCTCCATGCCCGACTGGCCGCCCAGGATGGCCGACAGCGAGGAGTTCAGCGCCTGGGTGATCTCGTCCGACCGCGACTTGAACGAGTCGAAGGCGACCTTGCCCTGGCCGTTGAACTTGCCCTCCAGCGGCTGGGCGGCCTGCACCAGCTGCTTGATCAGCGTGCCCAGGTCCGCACTCGACGTCCGGGACCCGGACATCAGCTTGGTCAGCGCCTGCGTCCCCATGTCGAACTTCATACCGCTCCCCCGTCCGCTCGACCGAATGAATGTCTATCCAACTTGCTACCAACGTTCTATCAACTCACCCCGACAACGCAAGCTGTCGGGGGGGACCGTGACGAACATATGACAAGGTGAAGGTGACTTCACGCGCCCTTCAAATGCCGCACCAGCCGCTCGAAGTCGGCCCACCCGGAGAGGTCGGACGGGTCCCCTGGCAGCGGGTAGTAGTAGGCGGGCCGGGTCTTCGGACCGAGCGCCACCGGCTGCTGCGACAGCGGCGTGCGCCGGGCGCGGTCGTCCGGCAGCGCCCGGACCTCCTCCGCGCCGAGGACGAAGGCCAGCGGCACGCCCGGGCCCTCGAAGCGGGGCGGCACCGCCAGGTCGCGGCGGGCCCTGCGCAGCTGGAGGAGCATCGACTGGAGCCGGTGCCGGGTGACCAGCGTCTCCGCGACCCCCGGCAGCGCGTCCAACGGCGGCTCCTCGTCGGCCCCGTAGCCGAACGCCAGGGTCACGTCCTCCTCGACCCCCGCCTTGGTCCGGGTGACCTTCAGCGTGGCCAGACCCGGCCGCTCCGGGCTGCCGACCACCACGAACCAGGTCGGCTCGGGCGCCCGCGAGTGCGCGAGGTCGGTCAGCCGCCCGAGGGACCAGGGCAGGTTGGCGGGTTCGGCCGTGCCCCAGCCGGCCGGGGGCTCCCCGGTGAGCTCGCGCCAGACCGTCTCCAGGGCGCCGCCGAGGACCAGCCGGTCGTCCGCCGGGTGGACCGTCCGGAACGTGATCGCCAACTGCCGTTCGGCGCAGGCCCGGACCTCCTGGTACGCGGCCGCCACCGGGGTGCGCGGATCGTCGGCGGTGGCGTCCGCCGGTACCACGGTGGCGAACATGCCCTCCTGCCAGCGCAGCACCGCGCCCGTGTGCCCGTCGTAGTAGCCGTCGCGATCGTCCTGGACGACCCAGCGCGACGGCCAGCCCGGCAGGTTCGCGAGGACGGCGGGGGAGAGCGTCGTCCCGGCGGGGGTGACGATCTGCAGGCCCCGGCTGCTGGCGGCGGCGGCCCGGAAGGCGTCGGAGAGCCAGGCGGTCATGGCGACCACCGGGCGGTCCATGATGACCACGGCGACCTTGTCGGTCAGTACGTCGACGGCGGGCTGGGCGGCGGCGGGCGCCGGCGCCGCGGTCAGGCCCGCCGTCTCCACCACGGCCGTCGACCGCGCGGCCTGCGGCGGCCACGCGCTGCCCCCGGACAGGGAGGCCAGCCGGGCCGCGAAGGCGCCCGCGAGCCGCTCCGCGTCCGGGACGCCGGTGGTGGCCCGGGCCTCCGTCCACCAGAACGGGACCCGCGGCGGGTTCGCGCCGAGCAGTCGCTCGGCCTCGCCCCGGACCTGCACCAGCAGCGGCGCCTCGACGGAGAGCAGCGGCCGGCCCTGCTCGTCGCAGAGCTGGATGACCGCGTCCTCGCCCGCCGTGTTCACCAGCTTGTCGGGCCCGCCGGCGAGCAGGCCGGCGAGCACGCTCCAGGGGTCGGGCATCCGCGGGGTGAGGGTGATGACGTCCTTGGTCATGGGGTCGTGAGGTCCTTCGGGGTGGCGGGGGTGGCGGTCGTACGGGTGGCGGGCGCGCGAGCGGTCGGGCGGGCACGCGTTCGGCTGTGCGGGGCGTCCGGGGTGTCCGGGACGCGGGGGAACGCGCGGGAGGGACGGGCGGTGCGGTCAGTCGGCCGTGTAGACGGTCTGGATCAGGCGGTTCTCCTGCCCCCGGCGGACCAGGACCCCCCGCCCCGCGGGCTGCTGGGAGGCGTAGACCCCGGGGAACAGCTGGCCCTCGCCGCGGTCGCCCGCCATCACCACCGCGGTCGCCCCCGACTCGCGCAGGGCCTGCACCAGCGGCTCGTACATGCCGCGCGAGGCGCCCGCCACCCGGCGGGTCAGCACGAAGTGCAGACCGATGTCCGCGGCCGAGGGGAGGTAGGGCAGGAACGGTTCGAGCGGGCTCTGGCCGGCGGTGGTGAGCACGTCGTAGTCGTCGACGAGCACCACGATCCGCGGGCCGCCGCCCCAGCTGCCGGCTTCCAGCGCGTCCAGCGGCGCGTTCTCGTCGGGCAGCCGGCGTTCCAGCTCGGTGGAGACGCCGGCCGCCAGGCCCGCGCACATCCGGGCGTTGTACGCGTAGCCGCCGCTGTACTCCTCCGGGATCACGCCGCGCAGGCTGCGCCGCGGGTCCATGACGGCGAAGACCAGTTCGTCCGCACCGTGCCGCTCGATCAGGCCGGCGGCGAGGGTCTTCAGCAGGTTGGTCTTGCCGCACTCGCTGTCGCCCATCACCAACAGGTGCTGGTCGTGCCGGAAGAGGTCCAGCAGGACGGGTTCCAGCGCCGCCTGGTCCAGGCCGAGCGGGACCCGCTTCGGCTCGGCGACCGGCCCCGGGAGCAGGTGCGGCTCCAGGACGTGCGGCAGGACCCGGACGGGTTGGGCGACCTCGCCGCTCCAGGTGGCGCGCACGGTGCGGGCCGTCTGCTCCAGGACGGTGCCCAGCTCCGCGGTGTCGGCGAGCCCGTCGGTCCGGGGCAGGGCGACCTGGGCGAAGAGCCGGCCGTCGGTCAGGACGCGGCCGGGCTCGTCGGCGGCGAGGGTCGCGGCGAGCTTGCGCTCGATGCTGGTCTCGGTGGGGTCGTTGAGCCGCAGCTCCACGCGGGTGCCGAAGTTCGACTGGGTGGCGATGCGGACGTCGTTCCAGCGGAGCATGCCGGCCACCACGTGGATGCCGTAGCCGCCACCGCGCTTGAGGATGTCGACGACGGCGTCGTCGAGGTCCTCGAAGTCGTCGCGCAGCGCGCCGAAGCCGTCGATGACGAGGACGATCTCGGCGGACGCCAGCCGGGGCAGCCGGCCCGCCGCGTGCAGGGTGCGCAGCTGCTCGACGGAGTCGATGTTGTGGTCGCGGAAGACGTTCTCGCGGGTGGTGAGCATGGTCCGCACCTCCTCGACCGTGCGGGCCGCCCGTTCGCGGTCGGCGCGGCCGGCGATGCCGCCGACGTGCGGCAGCCCCGACAGGGCCTGGAGGCCGCCGCCGACCAGGTCGAGGCCGTAGACGCCGACTTCCTGCGGGGTGTGGGTCAGCGCGAGCGAGAGGACGAGGGTGCGCAGCAGCGTGGTCTTGCCGGACTGCGGGCCGCCGATGACGGCGGCGTGGCCGCCCGCGACCGTGAGGTCCAGGAACCACTCGCCCTGCCACTGCTTCGCCGGGTCGTCGAGGAGACCGAGCGGCACCTGGAGCCGTCCGCGCCGCCGGGCGAGCTGCAGCCCGCGCGGACCGACGTCCAGCGGGCCCGCGATCGCGTCGAGCGGGACGGCGCCGGGCAGCGGCGGCAGCCAGATCTGGCGGGCGGGGTCGGCGGCGTGCTCCAGCTGTCCGACGATGACGCCGAGTTCGGTCGGGCCGGTCTCGCGGCGCCGGGTGGCCGGCTCCCGCTGCTCCCGGCCCTCGGGCCGGGACATGCTGTTGAACGCCGGGTACTCCAGGGCGAGCGGTCCGCTCTGTTCCTGTTCGCTGCGCTGGACGGGGCCCCGGTAGCCGCCGGAGACGTAGCTGGCCTTGAAGCGCTCGTAGTGGCTGGTGTCGACCTTGAGGTAGCCGAAGCCGGGCAGCGGCGGGAGGTGGAAGGCGTCGGTGGTGTCCAGGACGGTGCGGGACTCGTCGGCGGAGAAGGTCCGCAGGCCCAGCCGGTAGGACAGGTAGGTGTCCAGGCCCTTCAGGTTGCCGCCCTCGATGCGCTGGCTGGACAGCAGCAGGTGCACGCCGATGGAGCGGCCGATCCGGCCGATCGACAGGAAGAGGTCGATGAAGTCGGGCTTGGCGGTGAGGAGTTCGCCGAACTCGTCGATGACGACGAACAGGTGCGGCAGTGGGTCCAGGTCGGGCCGTCGTTCGGCGCGCAGGGCGGCGTAAGCGCCGATGTCGGCGACGTTGCCCGCGTCCTTGAGGACCTGCTGGCGGCGCTTGACCTCGCCCGCGAGCGAGGCGTGCACGCGCTCGACCAGGCCGGCCTGGTTCTCCAGGTTGGTGATGACGCCGGCGACGTGCGGCAGTTCCGCGAAGGGGGCGAAGGTCGCCCCGCCCTTGTAGTCGACCAGGACCAGTGCGAGGTCCTCCGGCGGGTGCGTGGCGACGAGGGCGAGCACCAGGGTGCGCAGCAGTTCGGACTTGCCGGAGCCGGTGGCGCCGACGCAGAGGCCGTGCGGCCCCATGCCCAGTTCGGAGGACTCCTTCAGGTCGAGCAGCACGGGCTCGCGGGAGTCGCTGATGCCGATGGGGACGCGGAGGAAGGCGCGTTCGCCGCGGGGCGCCCAGAGCCGGCCGAGGTCGAGGCGGGCGACGTCGTCGATGCCGAGCAGGTCGGCGAAGTCGACCGGGCCGGACAGCGGGGCGTCGACGAGCGACTCGGCGGACAGCCGCAGCGGGGCGAGCATCCGGGCCAGGCCCTCGGCGAAGGGGACGCCGACCTCGTCCACGGTGCCGTGGGCGCTGATCGGCTGCTCCTCGCGCAGGTCCTCGATGACCACCCGGTCGTTGTCGACGGTGATCCGCAGACCGATCTGTCCGGGTTCCTGGATCCGCTGTTCGAGCAGGTGCAGCACGGTGACGCCCATCTCCCGCAGCCCGACGGCCTCGTCGGGGAGCGGCAGGTCGACGGCGTCGTCGCCGTGCCCGTCGGCGATCACCAGCAGTCGGGAGGTCATGGAGAGGGCGTCCTGGCCGGACAGGCCCCGGCGCACCTCGGCCGCGTAGGAGGCTCGGCGGCGCAGTTCGGGGCCGAGCTGCTGGGCGAGCTGGGCCACGGAGGGGGCGATCCGGCGGGCGGCGACGGGACCGTCGAGCTGCTCGGTGTCGAGCAGGTGCGGCATCCACTTGGCCCACTCCCAGTCGGTGAGCCGGTCGCCGGGCACGGCGAGCGCGACGGTCACGTCGTCGGGTGCGTGCAGGGCGGCGGTCTGGACGAGCAGGGCGCGGGCGACGCGCAGGCAGTCCTCGCGGGGGCCGACGACGCTGATGTCGCCGACGCGGTCGAGCGGGACGGTGAGCGGGAGTTCGGTGCCGGTGCGGAAGCGGGTGGTGAGCGCCGAGGCCTCGTTGAGCATGAAGCGGTCCGGCGGGGTGAGGACGGACGAGCTCTGCTGACCGATCCGCAGGTCCCGGACGGGCATCTCGCCGGTGCCGACGCGGACCCGCAGGAAGTCGCCGTCGACGCGGCGGCGCTCCCACAGCCGGGCCGGGTCGCGGACGATGTCGTACAGGGCGGGCGGCGGCGGGTTGAGGACGCCGGCGTGCTCGCCCCGTTCGCGCTCCTCGCCGGCGAGTTCCTCGCGGAGGTCCTCCAGGTAGGAGAGGTAGGCCTCGCGCTGGGTGCGGCGGGTGCGCTGGGCCTTGCCGCGCTGGGAGAAGACCAGGCCGAGGGAGCCGATGACGGTGACGACCAGGACCAGCGCGCCGAGGGCGGCGAACTGGCTGTTGCGGACGACCGTCATCATCACGACCGAGGACATCACGCCGGCCACCGGCAGCAGCGACATCGCGATGTTGCCGGCCTTCCCCTCGGGGAGGTTGGGCGGTGCCTCGATGGTGCGGGCCTCGGGGACGGCCGGGGGCCTGACGGTCCTGGCCGGGCGGTGGATCAGTCGGGTGCTCATCGTCAGTGGCGCTTCTGGGAGAGCTCGAAGACGTCCGCGGCGAGCCGGGTGGCGGTCGTCCGGGTGGCCCGGGTGAGCAGGTCGGTGCGGATGGTGCCGCCGGCCGCGAGGTGGCGGTCGTACCGCAGGAGGTGGACGCTCGTGCCGGTGGAGCGGAGGGTGCGCACCGCGGCGTCGAGGTCGACGCCGGAGTGCGGGGTCTGCTCGGTGACGACGACGACCGTGCCGGCGATCACGTGCGGCGGCAGGCCGCGCATCCACTGGAGGACCTCGTGGGTGCTGGCGACGCCGTCGAGGGTGGCGGGGGTGGTCAGCACGCGGGCCTGGGAGGCGGAGAGCGCGACGCGGGCGACCTCGGCGGGCAGGGTCTGGCAGTCGACGACGGTGATGCCGAAGTAGCGGCGCAGGGCGACCATGACGCGCTGGTAGCCGCGGGCGTCCAGCATCGTGCCGATCTGGCCCTGGCTTCCCGGCAGCAGCCAGGAGTTGTTGCGGAGCTGGACGAGGTAGCCGGTGACGTCGAGCAGCGACATCTGCGGCTTGACGATGTCGGCGACGTCGCTGGTGGTCCACCGCACGGTCTCGGCGCCGAGCTTGACGGGCAGCGAGCCGAGTGCCGGATCGGCCTCGACGAAGAGGACCGGGTCCTTGCGGTAGTGCGCGTAGGTGGTGCCGAGCAGCGCCGCGACGGTGGACTTGCCGGCGCCGCCGCGGATGGAGGTGACGGCGATCTGGCGGCCGGTCGTGACCGGCTGCTGGAGGATCTCGGCGGTGCGGGTGGCCTCGGCGACCTCGCGGGCGGCGGACTTGGAGACGTTCTTCCAGACGGCGCGGGCGACGCGGGTCGCGAGGGCCTCGCCGCTGCGGGGCTTGCGGGCGACGGCGGCGAGGTTCCGGTCGACGGTGGGCCGGGAGTCGGGGGACCGGGGCGCGACGGCCTGCCGGCCGGGGGCGGCGCCCTGCGGCTGTCCGGCGGGGGCCTGCTCGTACCCCTGCCCGTACGCCTGTCCGTATCCCTGCTCGTATCCCGGTGCCGACCCCTGTTCGGGAGCGGTGAGGGCCTGGGCGAAGGTCTGCGCGGCGGTGGCCTGGGCCTGGTCCAGGGCCTGCAGCTGGGTCTGCGCCTGGGCCCGGGCCTGCGCCTGGTCCGGCGTCGGGCCGGGCGCCGGGGCCCTCAGATCGCGCAGGACGTCGCCCTGCCAGTTCTCTCCGTTCGGCATGCCTGCAACCGCCCCTTCCACTCCACGTACCGCCCCGCCCGGAGCTCCTGTGCGTTGACTCGGAAACCGACTTCGACGTCGGTTCAGAACTTGTCGAGCAGTTGCCCGTACACCCCGAACACCCCTACGGCCAGCGGGAACAGCCCCACCATCCCGACGGACTCGACGAGGTCGGCCAGCCGCCGCAGCCGGACCTGGGTGTGCTCGGGCGGCTGGACCGCCAGGACGAGCAGCGGCAGCAGCGCGGCGGCGCACAGGACGGCCAGCGCCCCGGCACCCCCGCCGTGCCGCATCCACAGCAGCGCCAGGCGCACCACGAGGACCCCCGAGGCGGTGAACAGCGCCACGACCTCGGCGACCAGGGGGAAGGCCCGGGCCCGGGAGAGCAGCACCACGGCGACCAGTGACGGCAGCGCCACGGTCCAGACGTCCGGCTCGGCGGTCAGGGTGAGCAGCCAGCCCGCGCCGGCGGCCGAGACCGCGGTCGCGATGGTCGCGAGCGCCAGCCCGCGGTGGGTGGCGGCCAGGGCGGTGCCCACCTCGTGGCGGCTGACGGACGCTCCGCCGGAGCGGCGGTCGTCGAGCGCGGTGAGCCCCGATCCCATCAGCGCGAGGCGTGGCAGCAGTCCGAGCAGCACCACGGAGAACACCGCCATCACGGCGCCGATCCGGGCCGGGTCGGCCCCGGTGGCGGCGACGGCCTCCCACACGGCGGTGATCGCGGCGACGGAGACGGCGCCGATCAGACCGCCGCGGCCGAGCGGGGAGAGGACGCCGAGGAGTGCGACCGTCACGGTCAGCGCGCCCGCGACGGCGGCCAGCCGTACGCTCGCGGACCAGTCGAAGGCGTCGGCGGCGCTCCACGCGCCGAGGACGCCGAGTCCGCCCGAGGCGAGCAGGAGCGCGGTGGCCAGGCCCCGGTTGCCCTTCCCGATCCGGGCGACGAGTGCCCCGACGACCGCCAGCGCGGCGGCGAGGCCGAGCAGGACGCCGGCCAGCGCGTCGAGCGCGAACTCGCGCCGGGCGAGGAGGGCGGCGGTCACCGCGAAGGCGACGGTCGCCACGCCGGCGCTGCCCCGTCGGGCGGCCGGGCGCCAGCGCCAGGCCTGGAGGTTGAGGTCGTCGGCCACCAGGTCGATGACGTCGTGCACGACCGGGGCGGGCGGCGCGGAGTGGGTCCGCACGAGGCGCAGGACGGCGCCGTCGGCCACCCCCGCCGATTCCAGGGTGCTGTCGTGCGGCAGCGCGGAGCCGTCCGGCGTCATCAGCTGACGCGCCATGGGCCGGGACGCGGTCCGGTCGTCGAGCAGCTGCAGGATGTCCGGGAGCAGCACCCCGATCGGGGTGTCGGCGGGCAGGACCACGTCGGCCTGGCGTCGCTCCCCGATCAGGGTCACCCTGCTCTGCCGTGCCGGGGAAGTCGTTGCTGTGCTCACCACTTGTGGGAACCTATCATCGCGCCCTCTTCGACCTCTCGGACCAGTGCTTCCACGTCGCTGCCACGTCCGGGGTGCTATGGCCCGGTCGGGCCGGACGACGGCGAGGGGCTCGCCGTCGGCGCCGGACCCGGCGATCCGGTCGGCCCGCCGTACGGCTGCACCTGGCGTTGCTGCTGCTTCTGCTGCTCCGCCTTCTGCTTCGCGAGCGTGGCCTGGAGGAACGACCAGCCGACGCAGCCCGCGCAGAGGACGGCCGCGATGGCGATCCCCGCGAACACCTTCCCGAGCCGTTCGTCCGCCGCCCGGCGCACCCGCTCCGCGCCGAAGAGCAGCGAGTCCCGCATCCTGCGGCGGCGTACCGCCACCGACTCCAGGAGCTGACTGTCGTAGTCCCGTGCCATTCGCCGCCTGCCGTCTCCCCCGTGTGCTGCCTGTGCAACATAAAGCATGCACCCGTCACTGGACACCCCCGGCGGCGTGCGGGGCGGGGCCTGTGACGAGGCCAGGTTGTTCGTATGGGCGATTTGTACGCTCCGGGTGAATCTCCCGGGGAGCCGGCGGACCGGTGGGGCGGAACGGGCGCCCGGGGGTGGTGCCGGGGAGCCCGTCCGTTATTGCGACCGTCGTATGTGCAACCCGGAGGCGGTCTCGACCGTCTTCTCTGTGTGCAGTGCGTCCGGTCGCAGGGGGGCGCGGCGTCCGGCAGTGAAAGGTGCACGCATGTCAGGTCAGTGGGGCGAGAGCCCGGCTCGTGGCGACGACGCGCCCGGTGCGCTGACGGACGGCGGCGCGGCCGGCGGTGCGGTGCCGCCGCCGCGGACCGGTGGACGGGCCGAGGCCCGGCGGGCCGCGCAGGGCAGGGGCGGGCCGGGCAACGGCGGGCCCGCCAAGGCCGGGCCGCACAGGGGCGGCACCGCGGCACCGGCCACGTCTCCGGCGGGTGCGTCCCCGGCGGGCGCGTCCCCGGCGGGCGGACGCGCGGCGGCCCGGGCGAGCCGGAAGCCGAAGCGGAACGTCAAGAAGATCGCGGCCTGGTCGGCCGCCGGCGCGCTGGTGCTGATCGCCGGGACCGGTGGCGCGATCTACTGGAAGCTCAACGGCAACATCAAGTCCTTCGGCAAGGACGGCGTCGCCGCCGAGCGCCCGCCGGAGGCGGCGGCGGACGCCAACGGCAACAAACCGGTCAACATCCTGCTGATCGGCTCGGACAGCCGCGGCAAGGGCAACGCGGACCTCGGGGGCGGCGAGGACGGCGGCGCCCGCTCGGACACCACGATCCTGCTGCACGTCTACGCCGACCACAAACACGCGGTCGGGATCTCGTTCCCGCGCGACACCCTGGTCACCCTGCCCAAGTGCAAGCAGGCGAACGGGCAGTGGACGAAGGAGCACGTCGGGAAGTTCAACGAGGCCTTCTCGACCGGAGGGTCGGAGACGGGGAACCCGGCCTGCACCCAGAACGCGGTGGAGAAGATCACCGGCATCTTCGTCAACCACACCATCGTGGTGGACTTCCAGGGCTTCGCCGCGATGACCAAGGCGGTGGACGGCGTCGACATATGCCTGCCGGAGGACATCTACGAGAAGGACCTCAACCAGAAGCTGCCCAAGAAGGGCGACGTGGTCCTGAAGAGGGGTCCGCAGAAGGTGCAGGGCCAGCAGGCGCTCGACTACGTGCGGCTGCGTCACGGCATCGGCGACGGCTCCGACATCGGCCGGATGAAACGCCAGCAGGCCTTCCTCAGCTCGCTCGCCTCGAAGATCAAGAAACAGGGACTCACCCCCACCAACCTGTTGCCGCTCGCCGACGCGGCCACCAAGTCGCTGACGGTCGACGAGGGCCTCGGCTCGGTCGACAAACTGATGTCCTTCGGTCTCTCGCTGAAGGACATCGACATGCACGACCTCAAGTTCGTCACCGCACCGTGGCGCATCCGCACCGACGAGGCCCTCGAACTCGTGAAGGCCGACGCGGACAAGCTCTGGGCGACCATCAAGGCCGACCGCACCATCGACGGCCAGAACGCCACCGGCGAGCAGCCCGCGGAGGCCACGACCCCGGCGGTGGCGCCCGTCGCGCCGACCACCCCCGCCGCCGCCACCACGGCCGCGGACACCGCCAACCAGAGCATCAAGGTGGGCGTCTACAACGGCACCGTCTCCCGCGGGATGGACGGCAAGGCGGCCGAGCTGCTGAAGACGGCCAAGTTCGCCGCCACCAGGATGGGCGCGGCGATGAACACCAAGTACGCGACCACGATGATCGAGTACGGCACGGGGCAGCGGGCGAACGCGGAGAAGGTCGCCGAGCTGTTCCCGGGGGCCTCCGTCGCGGCCGGGAAGACGGCCGGGATCACGGTGATCGTCGGCAAGGACTTCGCGGCGGCCAACGGCGGGACGGCTGACGCCACCGCCACCGCCCCCGGTGCCTCGGCCGCGCCGGCCACCCCGGCCGAGCCGGCCCCGCTGCCCACCAGCGTCATCAACGACACCCGCTCGGCGGACGACAACCTCTGCGAGGGCACGACCTACGGTTCCGGCGGCTGACCGGCCGACCGGCGTGCGTTGCCCCGGACCGGCGTGCGTTGGCCCGAGTCGGTGCGCGTTGCCCCCGGCCGGCGCGCGGCCGACCCGCCCGCGCCGCCGCGGCCCGAAGGGCCCGCCACGAGGAGTGACCGCCCCGGCCGCCCCGGCGAGCGGTCGCCCGCCGGGGCGCCGTCCGGTGGCGGGATCGCGGGCGCGAGGCGATCGTGGGCGGTGTACGGCCGTTCGGTCGCGCGGCCGGTCGGCCGCGGCGTCCCGGACCGGCCGCGGCGGAGGACCATCGCTTGGGAGGCCCAGGAATGCCCGTAGTCACCGCACCGTACAAGCCCGGCACCCCGTGTTGGGTGGACCTGATGGCGAGCGACCAGCAGGCCGCACTCGACTTCTACCGTGACCTGTTCGGCTGGCAGGGCGAGGTCGGGCCGCCCGAGTTCGGCGGCTACTCCGTGTGCTCGCTGAACGGCAGGCCGGTCGCCGGGATCATGGGCCGGTCGGCCCCCGAGGGCCAGCCGCTGCCGCCGGTCGGCTGGACCACCTACCTGGCCTCGGACGACGTGGAGGCGACCGGCCGGGCGATCACCGAGGCGGGCGGCACCATCGTGTACCCGACGATGGAGGTCGGCGACACCGGCCGGATGCTGGTCGCCGGCGACCCGACCGGCGCGGTCTTCGGGGTCTGGCAGAAGCTGGAGTTCATCGGCGCGGGCGTCGTCAACGAGCCCGGCGCACTGGTCTGGAACGAGCTCAACACCACCGACACCGAGGCGTCCGGCCGGTTCTACCAGCAGGCGCTCGGCCTGCGCCCGGGCACCATCCAGGGCATGGAGGGGTTCTACTCCCTCAACGTCGGCGACCACACCGTGGGCGGGATGCAGCCGGTCGCCGGGTACCTGCCGCCGGGCACGCCCCCGCACTGGATGACGTACTTCTCCGTCGACGACACCGACTCCACGGTGGACGCCCTGGTCAAGGCGGGCGGCGCGGTGATCCAGCCGCCGTTCGACATGCAGGCCGGGCGGATGGCGGTGGTCCAGGACCCGCAGGGCGCCGTCTTCGCCGTGACCGCCACCCCCGACTCGCCCTGACCGACCCCGGCGCGGCCCCCGGCCGCCCGTTCCCGCGACGCGCCGCCGGGAATGGGCGGCTAGGTTCGCGTTCGCGGGTAAGACTGCACCCATGCTGGGGCTACCGGACGACATCCGCGCTTTCCTTTTCGACCTCGACGGGGTGCTCACCCAGACCGCCACGGTGCACGCCGCGGCCTGGAAGGACACCTTCGACGCCCTCCTGCGCGCCGAAGCGGCCCGCACCGGCGGGCCGTTCGTTCCCTTCGACGCCGTCGCCGACTACGACGCCCACGTGGACGGCCGGCCGAGACTCGACGGCACCCGGGCGTTCCTGCACAGCCGGGGCATCGACCTGCCCGAGGGCACCGACGCCGACCCGCCCGGGGCCCGCACGGTGCACGGCGTCAGCCGCGCCAAGAACGACACCGTGCTGCGGATGATCCGCGAGCAGGGCGTCCGCCCGTACGACGGCTCGGTCGCGTACGTGCGCCGGCTGCGCGCCCTCGGCCTGCCCACCGCGGTCGTCTCGTCGAGCGCCAACTGCCGGGACGTGCTGCGCGCCGCCGGCATCGAGGCGTTCTTCGACGTCGTCGTGGACGGCGTCGTCGCCAAGCGGGAGGGACTGCCGGGCAAGCCCGCGCCGGACACCTACCTGGCCGCCGCCCGGTCGTTGGGCGTGGAGCCCGCGCACGCCGCCGTCTTCGAGGACGCGCTGGCCGGGGTCGCCTCCGGCCGGGCCGGCGGCTTCGGCGCGGTCGTCGGGGTGGACCGCGCCGGCCAGGCCGACGAACTGCGCCGCGACGGCGCCACCGTGGTGGTCCGGGACCTCGCCGAACTGATCCCCGAGGAGACGGCATGACCGGCCAGGAGCAGCCCTTCGTCGTCGACCCGTGGCAGATCGCCGAGCAGGGCCTCGACCTGGCCGCCATGGCCCGCGCCGAGTCCGTCTTCGCCCTCTCCAACGGCCACATCGGCCTGCGGGCGAACCTGGACGAGGGCGAGCCGCACGGCCTGCCCGGCACCTACCTGAACGGCGTCTTCGAGCTGCGCCCGCTGCCGTACGGGGAGGGCGGCTACGGCTACCCGGAGTCCAGCCAGAGCGTCATCAACGTGACCAACGGCAAGATCATCCGCCTGCTGGTGGACGACGAGCCGTTCGACCTCAGGTACGGCGAACTGCTCAGCCACCGGCGGTGGCTGGACTTCCGGGAGGGGCTGCTGCGGCGCTCCGCCGAGTGGACCTCCCCGGCCGGGCGGACCATCAGGGTCGAGTCCACCCGGCTGGTCTCGCTCACCCAGCGGGCCATCGCCGCCGTCGAGTACACCGTCGAGGCGGTGGACGGCCCGGTGCGGATCGTGCTCCAGTCCGAGCTGGTCGCCAACGAGCAGCTGCCCGGCGGTGCCGACGGCGACCCGCGGGCCGCCGCCGTCCTGGAGGCTCCGCTGCTCGCCGAGGTGAGCCACGCGGGCGGCACGAAGGCCGTGCTGGTGCACCGCACCCGGTACAGCGGCATCCGGGTCGCGGCCGGGATGGACCACGTCATCGAGGGCCCGGACCGGCTGGACACGGTGGCCGAGTCCGAGGACGACCACTGCCGGATCAGCGTCACCACCGTGCTCCGGCCCGGGGAGCGGCTGCGACTGGTGAAGTTCATGTCCTACGGCTGGTCGGCGACCCGTTCGCAGCCGGCCGTCCGGGACCAGGTGGAGGCCGCGCTGACCGCCGCCCGGTACACCGGCTGGGACGGCCTGGTCGCCGAACAGGCCCGGTTCCTGGAGGAGTTCTGGGACACCAGCGACATCGAGATCGAGGGTGACGTCGAACTCCAGCAGGCCGTGCGGTTCGCCGTCTTCCACGTCCTCCAGGCCGGTGCCCGGAGCGAGGAACGGGCCATCCCCGCCAAGGGGCTGACCGGACCGGGCTACGACGGGCACAGCTTCTGGGACACCGAGACCTTCGTCCTCCCGGTCCTCACCTACTGCCTGCCCTCCGCGGTCAACCAGGCGCTGCGCTGGCGGCACACCACGCTGCCGCTGGCCCGCGAGCGGGCGGCGCAACTCGGCCTGGCCGGCGCGGTGTTCCCGTGGCGGACGATCCGCGGTGAGGAGTGCTCGGGCTACTGGCCGGCCGGCACCGCCGCCTTCCACATCGGCGCGGACATCGCGGCCGCCGTCGCCCGGTACGCCCGGGCCACCGGGGACGTCGAGTTCGAGCGCGAGTACGGGCTGGAGCTGCTGGTCGAGACGGCCCGGATGTGGCGCTCGCTCGGCCACCACGACGCGGCCGGCAACTTCCGCATCGAGGGCGTCACCGGGCCGGACGAGTACAGCGCCGTCGCCGACAACAACGTCTTCACCAACCTGATGGCGCAGACCAACCTGCGCGCCGCCGCCGAGGCCGCCGCCCGGCACCCGCGCGAGGCCTCCGCGCTCGGCGTCGACACCGAGGAGACCGCCGCCTGGCGGGACGCCGCCGCCGCGATGTTCGTCCCGTACGACGAGAACCTCGGCGTCCACCCGCAGGCCGACGGCTTCACCGACCACCAGCTCTGGGACTTCGAGAACACCCCGGCCGAGAACTACCCGCTGCTGCTGCACTACCCGTACTTCGACCTGTACCGGAAGCAGGTGGTCAAGCAGGCCGACCTGGTGCTCGCCATGCAGGTCCGCGGCGACGCCTTCACCGACGAGCAGAAGGCCCGCAACTTCGCCTACTACGAGCGGCTGACCGTCCGCGACTCCTCGCTCTCCGCCTGCACCCAGGCGGTGATCGCCTCCGAGGTCGGCCAGCTCGACCTCGCGTACGACTACACCGCCGAAGCCGCCCTGATGGACCTGCACGACCTCGGCGGCAACACCCGGGACGGCCTGCACATGGCCTCGCTGGCCGGGGCGTGCGTCGCCCTGGTGGCGGGCTTCGGCGGTCTGCGCGACCACGGCGAGACGCTCTCCTTCCGGCCGCGGCTGCCCAGCGGGCTGATGCGGCTCAGCTTCTCCCTGCTGGTCCGCGGCCAGCTGCTGGGCGTCCGGATCGGCCACGACGAGACCACCTACACGCTGCGCCGCGGCGAGGTGATCCACCTGCGGCACGACGGCGAGGCCGTCCAGGTGAAGGCCGGTGAGCCGGTCTCGCTGCCGACCACCGCCCCGCCCGCCCAGGAGCGGTGCAGCCAGCCGCCCGGCCGGGAACCGGCCCGCCGCCAGCCGCAGGCGGGCGTGGCGGGCGGGCGGGTCGGCGCGGCGGCGGACCACCTCGCGGCGGAGTAGGAGGACGCGAAGGGCCCGCCCCGGCCCTCCGTTCACCCGTACGGGCCCGCTCCGGCTGCGGGGCGGGCCCGTACGCCGGACGGTGGCGGTGTCGTGCGGCAACCGTCGGCCGGTGGAGGAGAGCCCCGTGGTGAGTGTGGCCGAGCAGATGGTGGAGGTGCTCCGGCAGGCCGGGGTGGAGCGGGTCTACGGGGTGGTCGGCGACAGCCTCAACCCGGTGGTGGACGCGATCCGCCGAGCCGAGGGCATCAGCTGGGTGCACGTGCGCAACGAGGAGGCCGGCGCCTTCGCGGCCGCCGCCGAGGCCGAGCTGAGCGGGCGCCTGGCGGTCTGCGCGGGCTCCTGCGGGCCCGGCAACACCCACCTCATCCAGGGCCTCTACGACGCCCAGCGCAGCGGCCTGCCGGTGCTCGCGCTGGCCTCGCACATCCCGTCCGCGCAGATCGGCACCGGCTTCTTCCAGGAGACCCACCCCGATCGCGTGTTCACCGACTGCAGCAGCTGGTGCGAGACGGTCTCCACGCCCGCGCAGCTGCCCCGGCTGCTGCGGATCGCGATCCAGCACGCGCTGGGCGCGCGCGGTGTCTCCGTCCTGGCCTTCCCCGGCGACGTGGCCGCGCTGCCCGCCGCCGGACCGACCGGCACCGGCAGCTTCCTGACCGAGCAGGCCGTCGCCGCCCCGCCCTGGTCCCAGGTGCAGGCCCTCGCCCAGGCGCTCAACGCCGCCCGCCGGGTGGCCCTCTTCTGCGGCGCGGGCGTACGCGGCGCGCACGCCGAGGTGATGGCGGTCGCGGACGCCCTGCACGCGCCGGTCGGACACTCCCTGCGCGGCAAGGAGTGGATCCAGTACGACAATCCGTACGACGTCGGTATGAGCGGTCTGCTCGGCTACGGTGCCTGCCACGAGGCGCTCCACTCGGCCGACCTCGTCGTCCTCCTCGGCACCGACTTCCCGTACGACTCCTTCCTGCCGCAGGCCCACACCGTCCAGGTGGACCACGACGCCACCCGGCTCGGCCGCCGCACCCCGCTGGAACTGGCCGTGCACGGCGACGTCCCGTCCACCCTGCGGGCCGTGCTGCCGCTGCTGGAGCAGAAGACCGACCGGGCGTTCCTGGACGCCATGCTGGACAAGCACTGCCGCGCCCTGGAGGGCGTGATCGGCGCCTACACCCGGGACATCGGGAAGCACCTGCCGATCCACCCCGAGTACGTGGCCTCGGTCCTGGACGAGGTGGCCGCCGACGACGCGGTGTTCACCGTCGACACGGGCATGAACAACGTCTGGGCCGCCCGCTACCTGCAGCCCAACGGGCGCCGCCGGGTGATCGGCTCCTTCCTGCACGGCTCGATGGCCAACGCGCTGCCGCACGCGATCGGCGCCCAACTGGCCTGTCCCGGGCGGCAGGTGGTGGCGATGGCCGGTGACGGCGGGATCGGGATGCTGCTGGGCGAGCTGCTCACGGTCGCCAAGCACCGGCTGCCGGTGAAGACGGTGGTGTTCAACAACGGCGCGCTCGGCATGATCAAGCTGGAGATGCTGGTCTCCGGCTACCCCGAGTCGGAGATCGACAACGGCGACGTCGACTACGCCGGCATCGCCCGGGCGATGGGCATCCCGGCCAAGCGGGTCACCGAACCGGCCCGGGTCCGCGAGGTGCTGGAGGAGGCGCTGGAGCGGCCCGGTCCGGCACTGGTGGACGTGGTGACCGATCCGAACGCGCTCTCCATCCCGCCGCACATCACCGCCGCCCAGCTGAAGGGCTTCGCGCTGGCGGCCGGCCGGACGGTGCTCTCGGGCGGGGTGGGGCGGATGATCGACCTGGCCCGGTCCAACCTGCGGAACATCCCCAGGCCGTAGGGCGCGCCGCGACCCCCGGGGGAGTCGGGGGAGGCCGGAGGTGCCGGGGCCGCCGCCGGGAGGGTCGGCCGTCCGGGCGCGGGCACGCGGAGCCGTCTTGCCTCTGAGGCAAGTTTCTTGCCCCTGCGGCATGTGAGGTGTCCACTGGACACATGAGCACCAGCCCAGCCGGTCCGCCCGCCGACCCCGGCGACCAGTTCGACGACCACGACGTGGCCGGCCTCGCCGCGAGGCTGCGCGAGCACCGGCTCGGCAGCCGCCTCACGCTGGAGGTCGCCGCCGCCCGGGTCGGGCTCTCCCAAGCGTACTTGTCCCGACTGGAGACCGGGCGCCGGCAGCCCTCGCTGCCCGTCCTGCTCGGCCTCGCCCGCGCCTACGGCACCTCCGTCTCCGGCCTGCTCGGCGAGAGCCTCGTCGAACCGGACCCGGTGGTGCGCGGCGGCGCCATCGAACCCGGCCGGGCCGGCGGCTGGGGCTACCGGCGGGCCGGGGCCCCCGGCCGCGCGATGCAGGCGCTGCGCGTGCACGTCCCCCCGGGGGTCCAGGACACGGTGGTCCGCGTCCACCCCGGCGAGGAATGGCTCTACGTCCTCCAGGGCCGGCTCAGGCTGACCCTCGGCGACCGCGTCCACCTGCTGGCCGAGGGCGACTCCGCCCACTTCGACTCGCTCACCCCGCACTGCATCGCCGCCGACTCGGCGGCCGGGGTCGAGCTGCTCTTCATGCACACCCTGCTGCAGAGCCCCGGCGGCGAACTCTGCCTCGGCGGCGGCCCTGCCCCGCACCACTGACCCGACGTCGGAACATCGGAACACTCGGAGGAGATCTCCCATGGCTGATCCCGCCACCCCCGCCCCGGCCGCCGCGCCCGTCGCGCCCGCCCCGGCCTCGGCCCCGAAGACCATCGACGCGGGCAAGTGGGCCAACCGTCGCGTCGGCATCCGGCTGGTGATCTACACGGTCGCCACCCACGCCTTCGCCGGTTTCATCCTGCTCCTCTTCGAGCTCGGCAACCGGAACAAGTAGCACCGGCGCCGGTCACTCGGTGACCACCCGCCACCCCAGGTGGCGCCTGCCGCTCACCGCGGTGAGCCGGACCAGCAGGCGCAGCGCGGCGTCGAGGTCGGCGTACGACGCCGGCCCCAGGTAGGCCGGGCGCAGGCCGGCCGCGCCGATCAGCCGCTCGACCGCGGCCCGGTCCGCCTCATCGGCGGAGAACAGCAGGTCGGCGGCGGCCCCGTCGGGGTCCGGCCGGCCGAACAGCTCCACCCCGGCGCTGTTGAACGCCCGGGCGTACCGGGCCCCCGGCGCGTGCCGGGCCACGGCCCCGGCGTTGTGCAGGACGCCGTCCGGCCGCCCGGCCCGGTTGGTGGCGTCGACGACCAGCAGGCCGTCCAGGGCCGCGCCGTGCTCGGCGAGCAGCCCGTCCACGGCCGTGCCGGTGACGGCCAGGACGACGGTGTCGGCGCCCGCCAGCGCGTCGCCGATCCCCACCGCCTCCACCGGCCCGTCCGGGGCGGCGGCCGGGTCCCGGGTGCCGAGGGCGACGTCGAGCCCGGCGGTGTGGAAGGCCAGGGCCAGGGCCAGGCCGCGGCCGACCTTGCCGGCTCCGATGACGGCGATGCGCATGGCGGTTCCCCCTCGGGGCGTGGACGGCTTCCGGAGTGAACTCCCTTGGGCGGCGCGGGTATTCCTGATCCGGGGCCCCGTGCTGTCGCCCCTGTCCGTGCTGCCGCCCCCCGCTCGCGCTGCGGCACCGCCGCCTCGGTGCCGTTAGCCGCCCGCTTCGGCCAGCAGCGCGCAGAGAGCGTCCAGGGCGGCCGGGAAGGCGTGCTCGGGCGGGGTGCCGTAGCCGACCACCAGGGCGGGCGGGGCGTCCGGGGCGAGCGACGGGTCGAGGAGGTGCGGGCCGAGACCGGAGACGACCAGGCCCGCCGCCCGCGCACGGGCGACCAGTTCCGCCTCCGGGCCCGCGCCGGGCGGCAGTTGCAGGACGGCGTGCAGCCCGGCGGCGATCCCGGTGACCCGGACGTGCGGGGCCCGCTCGGCGAGCGCCGCGACCAGACGGTCCCGGCGGCGCCGGTAGTGCAGCCGGGAGCGGCGGACGTGCCGGTCGTACCGGCCGGAGGTGATCAGCTCGGCGAGGGTCAGCTGGTCGATCACCGGGGACATGGTGTCCGCCAGCCGCTTGAACCGGGCGACCGGTTCGACCAGCGCGTCGGGCAGCGCCAGCCAGGCCAGCCGCAGGCCCGGGGCCAGGCTCTTGGCGGCCGTCCCCCCGTAGACCACGCGGTCCGGGTCGAGCGCCTGCATGGCGCCGAGCGGCTGCCGGTCGTACCGGAACTCGCCGTCGTAGTCGTCCTCGATCACGTAGCCGTCGTGCTCGCGCGCCCAGCGGACCGCCGCCGACCGGCGGTCGGCGGCCAGGGCCACGCCGGTCGGGAACTGGTGCGCGGGGGCGAGCAGCACGGCGCCGGCCGCCGGGGCGCCCGGCCCGGTCAGCAGGTCGGTGCGCGCGCCGTACCCGTCCATCGGCAGCGGTACGAGGGCGAGCCCGGCCGCCCGCAGGACGTCCCGCTGCGGCGGCAGTCCGTACGCCTCGACGGCCACGGCGCGGGCGCCGCGGGCGGCGCGGGAACCGCCGTCCTCGCCACGACGGAGCCGCTCGCGCAGGGCTGCGGCGAGCAGACCGAGGCCCTGGCTGAACCCGGCGCAGATCAGCAGGCGTTCCGGGTCGGTGCGCACCCCGCGGACCCGGGCCAGGTAGTCGGTGAGCGCCCGCCGCAGCTCGATCCGGCCCAGCGGGGAGCCGTAGTCGAACACGTCGTGCGGTGCGGTGGCCAGCGCCCGCCGGGCGGCGGCCAGCCAGGCGGTGCGCGGGAACAGCGAGAGGTCCGGCCGGCCGGGCAGCAGGTCGTGCCGCCCGGTGGGCCGGATCCCCGGCGGCAGGGTCGCGGGGCGCTCGGCGGGGCGCGGCGTGGCGCGTTCGGCCACCGTGGTGCCGGACCCCTGCCGCGAACTGAGCCACCCCTCGGCGGTGAGCTGCCCGTACGCCTCCACGACGGTGTTCCGGGCGATCCCGAGGTCCTCGCCGAGCGCCCGGGAGGACGGCAGCCGGGTACCGGGCGCCAGCCGTCCGTCCTGCACGGCCTCGCGCAGCGCGTCCTCCAGGGCCGCCCGCAGCCCGGTCCCGGCGGCCCGCCGCCCGGTGAGGTCGAGGTGCAGATCGCCGCCGAAGGCGGTCCAGGAAGCGGCCCGGGGAGAGGGGCGGCGGGCGGTCCGGGAGGGCGGTCGGCGGGCGGTCATGTCCGGATTATCGCGGCACTCCCGTCACCCCGGGATCTCCGATACATTGCGCCCGACCGGGACGACCACGGTGGGGGTGGCGAACATGGCGCGGCGGTACGGCAGTTCGGGCGACGGCCCGAGAGGCGGCGGGCGGCGGTCCGGTGGCGGGGGCTGCCTGAACGCCTTCTTCATGCTGATCTTCTTCACGGTGCTGGGCTACCTGCTCGCCCTGCCCGTCCTGATACCCGCCGTCATGAAGGGCCAGACGCCGCCGCTGCACGCCACCCCGGCCCAGGTGGCGATCCTGGCCGGCATCTCCTACGCGGTCGCCCTGCTGCTGGACTGGCAGGCCGGTCGCCGCCGCCGGGTCGAACCCTGGGTGGTCCCGGTCCGGGCGGCCGCCCTCACCGGACTCGCCGCGCTGGTCGCCCACCTGGTCGGCGCGTACCTCGCCCCGCAGGTCTTCGGGGTGCGGGACCAGGCCGGGGCCAACGCCTCGGCCCTCCAGTGCGTCGTGGTCGGCGCGATCGCCTGGGCCTGGCGGCTCCGCGTCCGGTCCTGGGCCGGCGGCCCGCCGGAGCGGTCCTGGACCCCGCCGCGCCGCACCGACTCCCGGACCAGGACCGTCGCCCGCCCGGCCGCCGGGGAGGTGTGGGTGGCGATGGTGCCGTTCCGCGACCGGGCGGAGGCGGCCCGGCACTACTGCGTGATCCTCCAGGCCCAGCAGGGGTACGCGGAGGTCCTGCAGATCACCAGCAAGGACAAGGACCACCGCGACGACTACATCCGGATGGAGAACGAGGGCTGGGACCGCACCGGCAAGCCGTCCTGGGTCGAGGTCGGGATGGTGCCGCGCCGGGTGCCCTACGGGAGCTTCCTCTCCGACCACCCGCAGGGGCCCTGCCCGCCGCGGATCTGGCGTGAGATCCAGCGCCGTCAGTCCGCCCTCGGCCCCGGCCGTCCGCCCCGGCAGCGCCCGGTCGGCGGTTCCTCCGGCGGCCCGTCGGGCGGTCCGGCCGGTGGCTCCTCGGGCCCCGGCCGGCGCCGCCCGCCGAACGCGGGGCGCGGGCGCCAGTCCTGAGCCGGGCCGCCGCCCGCTCAGTTCCAGGTCGCACCGGCCGGCTCCTGGATCGTCGCGTTGATCCGGTTGAAGAAGTTGGTCAGCCCGATCATCAGGATGATCGCGGAGAGCTGCTCCTCGCCGAAGTGGTCCGCCGCCGCGTCCCAGACGTCGTCCGGCACGGCCTGCCCGGAGCGGTCGGCGATCCGGGTCGCGGCCTCGGTCAGCGCCAGGGCCGCGCGCTCCTCGTCGGTGAAGTACGGCGCCTCCCGCCAGGCGGCGACGGCGTGCAGCCGCTCGTCCGTCTCGCCGGCCTTCTTGGCCCCGGTGACGCCCGCGACGACGCAGGCGCTGCACCCGTTGATCTGGCTGGCCCGCAGGTGGACCAGCTCCATGGTCCGGTGGGGCACGCCGCCCTGGTACATCGCCTTGTAGATGTTCTGGATGCCCTTCATGGCGTCCGGCAGGACCATGGCGGGGTTCTTCATCCGGGCGGTGTGGGTGGTCATCTGATGGTCCTCCAGCTCAGGGGGCCCGGCGCGGGTGTCGCGCGGACCGGTTAACGTCCGTCGAAGCACTGACGGATCCCGACGCGAGGATGTGACAGGTGAACGGGGAAGATTTTCCGGCCGCGCGGTTCGAGGAGCACCGACCCCATCTGCGGGCCGTGGCCTACCGGATGCTCGGCTCGCTCAGCGAGGCCGAGGACGCGGTGCAGGAGGCCTGGTTCAAGCTGGAGCGGGCCGACACGAGCGCGGTCACCAACCTGGGCGGCTGGCTGACCACGGTGGTCGGCCGGGTCTGCCTGGACCTGCTGCGCTCGCGGGCCGCCCGGCGCGAGGACCCGATGCAGGACCGGGACGGCCGGGAGGTCCGGCTGCCCGACCCGGTCATCGGCGGGGCGCAGGCCGTCGACCCGGAGCACGAGATCCTGATGGCCGACTCGGTCGGCATCGCGCTGATGATCGTGCTGGAGACGCTCTCCCCTGCGGAGCGGCTCGCGTTCGTGCTGCACGACCTGTTCTCGGTGCCCTTCGACGAGATCGCGCCCGTCCTCGGCCGCACCGCCGCCTCCACCCGCCAGCTCGCCAGCCGTGCCCGCCGCCGCGTCCAGGGCGCCGCGCCCGCGCCGGACGCCGACCTGGCCCTGCGGCGCGAGGTCGTGGCGGCCTTCCTGGCCGCGGCTCGCGGCGGGGACTTCGACGCGCTGCTCGCGATCCTCGACCCCGAGGTGGTCGCCCGCAACGACGGCGGTGTCCTGCGGCCCGGCCTGGTCCGGCGCGGCGCGACCGAGGTGGCGTCCGGGGCGAGCGTGTTCGCGGCCCGGTTCGCGGGGGAGACCCGGCTGGTGCTGGTCAACGGCGAGCCCGCCGTCGCCGTGTTCGCCGACGGACGCCCTGTCTCGCTCGCGGCGTTCACCGTCCGCGGCGGCAAGGTCGTCGCGATGGACATCTTCACCGACCCGGAGCGCCTGGCTCGGCTCGGCCTGTCGGCCTGACGGGTGCCGCCCGGCGGGAGCCCTCCCGCCGGGCGGCCGGCCGCTCCGGAACGCCGCCACCACCGCACCGAGCGCGCCCGCCGCCCGGAGGCACCCCGGACGGCCGGCCCGACCGGTCAGACGTCGCCGAACTCCCCGCCCCGGGCGGCGGTGACGAAGGCCTGCCAGGCGGCCGGGCTGAAGGTGAGGTCGGGCCCGTCGGGGTCCTTGGAGTCCCGGACCCGCCCCGGAGCAGCGTCGTCCACCTCAACACAGGTGCCGTTGTTGCCGCCGCTGTGACTACTCTTCCGCCAGCGGGCCAACTGCTGATCAGTCTCGCGCATTTTCGTGTTCCTCCGCCGCCGACAGGAGCAGGGCCAGGGACGCCTCCGGCGACAACGCGGCGGCCCGTGCCAGATCGTAGGACTCCTGGCAGCGGGCGAACAACTGGTAATCGTCGATCAGTTGACCTGCGTGTGGACCTTCGATATAAGCGAGCGGCGGCGCGTCGAGAAAGGTCATCAGCGACAGAATTCCCTCAAGTAGCGCATGGGCCCGGTCGAAGGGAGCGATCTGCACGATGACCCGGCGCCGTTTGATCAGTTCTGCGACGTGGTGGAGCTGCGCAGCCATGATCTTTTGGCTGCCGATCGTTCGGCGGATCACCGCCTCGTCCAGGATGTACCACAGCTTGGGGCCGTCGGGGTCGGCCACGAGGTTGGTTCGTTCCATCCGGGCGGCGATCCGGTTGTTCAGCTCGTCCTCTGTCAGCAAGGGTTGAGCGCTCAGAAAGATCGCCCTCGCGTACTCGGGCGTCTGCAGCAGGCCCGGTACCACCAGTGCCGCGAACTCGCCGATCGTGACGGCCTGGCTCTCGAACTCGGCCGCTTCCTTGAAGTAATCGGCGAAACGCGAGAATTCGAGCAGGTCGTGCAGTCGCTCCAACACGCCGCCTGTTGAGAGTGCCTCGTCGATCCGGAGTGACAGGTCGATCTGCGGAACTCTGACGGCCGTCTCCAATAGTCCGATATAAGCACCGGAGACAAAGGTCATGGCCCCCAACTTCTCCTGGGACATCCTCGGGGTGGCGGATTCACGCAGCCTCTTCAGCTCGGATCCGTAGAACTCCCTCGGAGACTTCCCCGGTGGCAGGATCTTCTCCTTTGCCATCGAGCCCCCTTCGCCAACAAACCACAGGTAGCCGCATTCCTGCTTCCCAGCGTAGTCGTCGCCCTGTTTTCCTGGAGAGGAAATCGCAGAATTCACCGAAAGGCTCGAATCCCATGGCCTCCATGCTCAGAAGGATCACCGCCGAGGACCGCTCGGAGGCGGCCGAAGCCCTCGGTGACCTCACGGCGACCCTCGCCGCCGCCGGGACGGCCCTGCCCTCCACCGGCATCGACTGGAACTGCGCCTCCGTCACCGGCGTGGTCCTCATCGACCTCGGGGCCGCGCCGACGTCCGTCGTGCTCAAGCTCGTCGACGTGATCCGCGACGGTGTCCGGGCCCGCCGCGAGCAGGGCGAGCGGCACCCCTGGCGGCCCTCGGCCGGCCGGCCCGTCACCCTCGGTGCGGTCGGCGGCACCCCGCTCGCCGCCGAAGTCGTCGTCTCCACGGGCCGGTTGGTGACCGTCCGCCTCGCCGCCCAGTGATCCCGGAAGCGACCCGCACCCCATGAACACCGAACCCTCCCCCGTGCCCGGCCAACTCGTCCTCGACCGCCGCACCCGCCGTACCGGCGTCTACATGGACACCATCGGCGGCCGTCTCTACCTCCGCCCGGTCGGCGGGGGCGTCGAGTGGACCGCCCGGCCCGAGCACGTCGGCCTCCCCGCGCCCACCGACCCGGCACCGTCGGCCGCGAGGCCGCTTCCCGGATGAGCCGCCCGCCCCGCATGCTGCTGATCGCCGCCTCGGCCGCCTCCGTGGCGGCCGGCACGGTGCTCGCCGTACTCGCCAGCCACCCCGTCCGCCGCCACGGTCCCGGCGCGGCCAACCTGTTCTTCCTCCTCGTCCTCTGCGCAGGCACCCTCCTCGTCAACTCCACCCTCGGCCGTGCGATCGAGCGCCACTGGGCCACCCGCCGACGCTGACCCTCCCCGCACGGGACTTCGGCCCCTCCGACTTCCTGTGCAGGGCGCCTTCCGGCCCGGCTCGTTCGCCCGCTGCGTCACCGCGTCGGACAGCAGGGCCTTCGGTCACTCCACGCGTGCGGCGATGGTCCGTGCGCACTCCATCGACTCGGCCCGGGTGGTGTCCACCTCCAGGTCGTAGGTCACGCCCTGGTGGACCACCTCCGCCTGGGACACGGCCATGCCGATGGTCCGATCGCCCCGTGCGACCTCCCGCCCCGCGGCGACCGCGCCGTCACACCGGACGCCGACCCACAGCACCCGCAACCCGCTCAGGGCCGTCCGCCACCGCTGCTGCGAGTCAGCTCCGCCGAGGAAGACCTCGTCGACGACGACCCGGGCACCCGCGCGGGCCATGGCGGCGATCCCCTCGATCCAGGCCGCTTCCAGCGTCCGGAACCCCGGCCCGACGATCACGGCCCCGTCCGCAGCGAACTCGACCCCGCCGTCCGCCGTCTGCATCGACATCGGCATCGCCTCGACCAGCGTGTCCGTCCCGAGGGCCAGCCACGGGTCCGGCAGGACTGCCTGGAGACACCTGATGATCCCGGACTTCCCCGAGCTGGAACCACCGTTGAGAACGATCACCTGAGTCATCACCGCGCCACCGTAGAGGCGCCGGCGCCGTGCCCGAAACGGATTTCCGCGCCCCCTGGGGCCGTGTCGCCGCCCCTGGGTCCGCCCGGCGGCAGGCGGCACGGCGGGATGCCGCAACGGGCGGACCTGGACGCGAGGTTGAGCCCGCCGCTCCGCCGCCGGGGGGATCCGTGGCTGCGGGCCGGACGAGTCGGGTCGCGGCGGGCTCCGTCGCTGCTCAACCCCCTTGTGGCGACGGGGCGGGAGGCTCGACAGTGGGTGCGAGGGGGCGTGGCAGACTGTTCGCCTGCCGACGCGTTCGGTCGCGTCCGACGGAGGGGCTGGGGATGAGTGGTCGGGGGACCGTGCTCGGGGGGCGCTACACGCTGACCGCGCGGATAGGCGGCGGCGGGATGGGGTCCGTCTGGCAGGCCGACGACGCGGTGCTGGGGCGGCAGGTCGCGGTGAAGATCCTCCACGCGGCGCTGCTGGAGGACGGCACCTTCGCCCGGCGCTTCCGCCGTGAGGCCCAGCTGCTCGCCGCCCTGAGCCACCCCGGCGTCGTGGACGTGCACGACTACGGCGAGGAAGGCCCCGACGAGGACGGCGAGCGCGCCGCCTACATCGTCATGGAGCTGATCGACGGCCGTCCGCTGGACAAGGTGCTCGCCGAGGACGGGGTGCTCCCGCCGGACCGCGCGCTCGGTCTGCTGGCCGCCGCGCTGGACGCCCTGCACGCCGCGCACCGGCGGGACATCGTGCACCGCGACGTGAAGCCGTCCAACCTGATGGTCCGGGACGACGACCGGGTGACGGTCACCGACTTCGGCATCGCCCGCGCCACCGCCGGGACCAGGCTCACGGCCTCGCACGCGGTGATCGGCACCGCCCTCTACATGGCTCCCGAGCAGGCCGAGGGCAAGGAGATCACACCCGCTGCGGACCTCTACGCGGTCGGCGTGGTCTGCTACGAACTGCTCACCGGCAGGCCGCCGTTCACGGGCGAGAGCGTGCTGGAGGTGGCGCTCAAGCACCTGCGCGAGCCGGTGCCGGCGCTGCCGGAGTCGATACCGGCGGCGGTGCGGGCGATCGTCACGACGGCGCTGGCCAAGCAACCGGGGGACCGTTTCGCCGACGCGGCGGCCATGGCGGAGGCCGCCCGCGCGGCGGTGGCTCCGGGGGCGGTCGCGTCGCCGGTCACGCCCCCGGCCGTACCCGCCGCGCCCCCCGCCGCGCCCCCCGCCGTGCCCCCCGCCGTGGTCGGCGAGGTCGTGTCCCGCGCGGCCACCGAACCCGTTCCCCGCAGCCGGCGGCGCGGCTTCCTGGTGCCGATCGTGCTCCCGCTGGTGATCTCGGTGGGGACGGCCACCGTGTTGCTCATCGACAAGGCGCCGTTCACCTCGGAGGCGCAGACGCCGGGCTCCGCCCCGCCGGTGGCGGTGACCGTCACCGCGACCGTCCCGGCCGCGCCGCTGCCCGCCACCGTGCAGCCCACCGCGGCGCCGTCCGGCACCCCGTCGGGGACGGAGACGGCGCTGCCGCCCGCCACCGGCCCGTCGAAGTCCGCCACCGGGCCCGCCCGGACCACCGCGCCGCAGCAGCCGCCCGCCGCCACCGCGCCGGGCGGCACGGGGCCCGCCGCACCGCCCCTGCCGTCGGCCGTCACCGCTCCGCCCGTGCCCTCGGGCGCCACCGCCGCGCCCCCGGCTCTTCCGCGGCCGTCGGCCCCCGCCGCCTCCCCGTCGGCCCAGCCTCCGGCCGCCGTCCCCGCCGGATGCGGCGGCACCAACTGGGGCTACCTCACCAATGTCGGGGACGGCCTGCGCGTCGGTCTCTCCCAGGACGGCCTGGCGGGCGGCCAGGCCGTGGTGATGGGAGGCGCGAGCGCCTACGGCTGGGTGCACACCGTGCCGAGCAGCTGGCACCAGTTCAACCCGTGCAAGCTGAGCGCCCCGCCGCTCGTGCAGGACATGGACGGCAAGGTGGTCCTCTCCAACGGCTTCAGCTTCATGACCAACTGGACGGTCACCCCCGCGACCACCTCCGGCGCCTTCTACCTGAAGGACTACATGGGCCAGAACTGCCTGACCGACAACGGCGCCGGTGCGCAGCTCACCATGACGGTCTGCACCCCGGGCAACAAGTCCCAGGAGTTCCGCGTCCCCTGATACCTCTCCAAGCCCCTTGAAGGGTGCTCATGCTTATTAAGGGGCGTTAGTGGCTGGACACCGGTGCTGACGGCATGCCATGATCAGACATGTCGCCGCACGGAGCGGCAGTAGCAAGGGGAGGAACGTCATGACCCAGGAGAACCCGGCGTACGTGTCGGTGCCGGTGCCGGCCCATCTCGTGCCGGCCGTCTACGCCTTCATCGCCGAGCGCAGCGGGGCGACCGCGGCCCCGGCCGCAGCCCCGGCCGGCGGGACGGGGCCCACGTCGAGGGACCCTCAGGGCGAGCACCAGCGGCGCCGCGACGAGTGGGCCGTGGAAGACCTCCGCGCCCTGATCAGCGACCGTCGCGACTCCGTTCAGGTGGTCGTCGCGATCCTCGACATCCTCGCGGAGCAGCCGGGCGTGAAGGTGAGCTACGGGGCGCTGGTCGCCGCGCTCGGCCTCGACCGCACCCGGCTCCGCGGGTCGCTGTCGGGCTTCAGCCGGGTCCTGAAGGCCCACTATGAGCGGGAGTTCTGGCCGATGTGGTGGACGGAGATCGCGAGCGAGGACGAGGACCGCGCGACGGAGTACTGGTACTACGTCAGCGAGACCGTCGCGAAGCGCTGGCTCCAGGCCCGCGCCGAGGGGTGAGCGCCCGGTACAGCACGTGAACGCCGCTCGGCGCCGGTCGCCGGCTTTCCCGGCGGGGTGGAGGCAGACCGTCAGGCCGCCTCCACCCGGCGCCAGTCGCCGTCGCCCTCCACCGGTGCCGGGCCGAAGTCGTAGCGGACGCCCGCCGGGCCGAAGGCCAGCAGGGATATCGACGACGAGCCCCAGATCCGGCCGTCGCCGAACTCGCGGCGCTGGACCAGCGCAGCCGGGTCGTCCAGCGGCAGTCCGTCCCCGGCGACGATCGGCAGCCACGCGCCCCACGCCTCGCCGGTCGACACGGCGTCGGGGAGCGGCTCCGGGCGGGCGGCCGTCTCGAAGCGTGCGCGGAAGCGGGCGGCCCGGGCACCCATCAGCGAGCGGATCCGCTCGGAGGCGGTCCGGTTCTCCGCCATCCCCTCGGGGCCGTCGTTGAGCACGACGCTCAGGCCGGTGGGCAGGTCCAGCTCCGCGAGCCGGCTGCCGCTGCCGCCCCAGCTCAGGACGCGCACGCCGCTGGCCCGTGCCACCACCAGGTGGAAGGGGTCGTACCGGTCGAGGTCCAGCCGGTCGATCCGGCCGCCCCGGACGGCGAGCAGCGGCAGTTCGCCGCGCGACTGCCGGGCCTGCGCGGGGGCCAGGGTGCCGAAGCCGTTCAGCAGGCAGGCCGCGACGGCTTCACCGACCGCCCCGGCCTCCCCGCCCGCCCCGGCGGAGCCGACCGCCAGCCAGGTGCCGCCCGCGACGAGGTCGAGACCGCCGACCGCGGAGGGCTGTGCGGGCCAGTGGCGGCCGGGCGGCGCCCACCGCCGGCCGGCGTACTCGTCCCGCACCGCCAGCACCAGCACCGGTACCGCCGACGACGGCTCGATGCTCACGAACGCCGTACACACGTCCTGTCCCCCTGACCTCGTCCGCACCGGGCGGCGCCGGGATCCCACCGGTACCGCCCCACCCTGCGATCCTCGCACGCCCGTTCGCGCCCGGAGAGGCGACCGGAGCCACACCGGAGGCGAGCGGAGGCGCACCGACGAGACGCCGGAGGCGCACCGACGAGGCACCGGAGGGGCGCCCCGGGCGCACGGCCACGGCCACCGACCGGGCGTCCGGGGACTTCCGCCGGAAGCCCGGTCGTGCCAGACTCCGCGCACCACGGCCGCGGCGGGCCGGCCGGGGCCCGGCGCACCCCCGAAGTGGCCCACGATTCCCGGGCCCGAACGCACCAGTAGGGCAGGCCACCCGGCCCCTAGGCTGGCAGGCATGACGACGAACGAGACCTCGGCCGACACCCCCGTCCCCGCCCCCGAGCAGCGGATCTCCCTTCCCGACCTGGCGCCCGACTTCTACAGGGCGATGTTCGCGGTGGAGCGCGCCGCCCGGCAGGGCGTGGACCCGGTCCTCGCCGAGTTGGTCAAGGTGCACGCCTCGATGATCAACGGGTGTGCGTTCTGCATCGACATGCACTCCACCGACGCCCTGAAGAACGGCGAGCGGGACCACCGCCTGCTCTCCCTCCCCGCCTGGCGCGAGACGCCGTGGTTCACCGCCCGGGAGCGGGCCGCGCTCGCGCTGACCGAGTCGGTCACGCTGCTCACCCAGGGCCACGTGCCGGACGCCGTGTACCAGGAGGCCGCCGCGCAGTTCGAGCCGGCCGAGCTGGCGCAGCTGATCGCACTGATCATCACCATCAACTCCTGGAACCGGATCGGTGTCACCTCCCGGCTCAGCCCGGCCGCGAAGTAGGGTTCCCGACCATGACGGCACAGCAGCAGGCCAAGGCCCGGATCCTCCGCGAACTCCACCGCCCCGGTGACCCGTTGGTGCTCGCCAACGTCTGGGACGCGGCGAGCGCCCGACTGGTCGCCGCCGCCGGGGCGCGCGCCGTGGCGACGGCCAGTGCGAGCGTCAGCTGGACGCTCGGCAGCGCGGACGGCGACGCCGCCGACCGGGACGAGGTGCTGGCCCAGACGGCGCTGATCGTCCGCGCGGTCGGCCTGCCGGTCACCGCCGACCTGGAGAGCGGGTTCGCGGAGACGGCCGCCGGGGTGGGCGGGACGGTCGCGGGGCTCCTCGCCACCGGGGCGGTGGGGGTGAACCTGGAGGACGGCCGGCGGCCCGTGGCCGAGGCGGCCGAGCGGATCGCGGCGGCCCGCGAGGCGGCGGTCGCGGCCGGCGTGGACCTCTTCGTCAACGGCCGGACCGACGTCTTCCTGCTCGGCCTCGGAGAACCGGAGGGGCGGTTCGACGAGGCGGTCGCCCGGCTGCGCGCGTACGTCGAGGCGGGCGCCGACGGGGTGTTCGTGCCCGGCGTGGCCGACCCGGAGGTGATCGCCGCGCTGGTGAAGGCCGTCCCGGCGCCGCTCAACGTGCTGGCCGGGCCGGGCTCGCCGTCCGTGCCGGAGCTGGCGCGGCTGGGGGTGGCCCGGGTCAGCCTGGGCCCGGGTCTGGCCCGGGCGGCGTACGCGGCGGTGCGCCGCGCCGCCGAGGAGGTGTACGCGCAGGGCACGTACACCGCGCTCGACGGCGGGCTGGGCTACCAGGAGTTGCAGGAGCTGAGCGCCCCCGCCGAGTGAGCCGGCCCAGGACCGGCCGGTGCGACCGTGCGGAACCGGTCCGTCGCACCGGCCGGCCGGTTCGGCGGACGGCCCGCGGGCCGTCCGCCGGCCGGTCTCACAGACCGTGGCCGATCTGGCCGCTGAGGCCGGGGTGGGTCATCTGGTTGGTGCCGATGGCCTCGACCTCGCCGGCGGCGTGGCCGACCAGCGGCAGGTCCTTCGCCTCGTGGAGGAGGAGGTCGGCGGGGGAGAGGGTGAGCCCGTTGGAGAGTCCGCCGAGGGCGTCCGGGGAGGCCGCGGTGGAGGTGGCGGCGGAGGCGGCCGGGACGGCGGCGGCGAGACCGGCCATGGTGAGGGCGGCCAGGGTGGCGAGTTTCTTCATGGAACCCCCAACGACCCGGCCGCCCCGCGGTCACTTCCGCAGGGTCAGACGGTCACCCGCAGCGTCCGCACGCTGTTGCTGACGAAGGACCCGATCGGCTCCGGCGCCGGGCCCTGCGCGAGCGCCAGCCCGGGGTACCGCGCGAACAGGGACCGCAGCGCCGTCTCCGCCTCCATCCGGGCGAGCCCGGAGCCGAGGCAGAAGTGCGGGCCGTGGCCGAACGACAGGTGCCGGTTCGGCTTGCGGGTGAGGTCGAAGCGGTCGGCCTCCTCGTAGTGCCCGGAGTCCCGTCCGGCGGCGGCGTACGAGGCGAGCAGAGCGTCCCCGCGCCGGATCACGGCGTCCCCGACCGGGATGTCCTCGACCGCGTACCGGAGCGGGAACTGGCCGACCGGCGAGTCGTAGCGCAGCGTCTCCTCCACCACCGCGGACCAGGACGCGGTGCCGTTCAGCACCAGCTCCAGCTGGTCGGGGTGGGCGAGCAGCGCCCGGACGGCGTTGGTGATCAGGTTGAGCGTCGTCTCGTGGCCGGCCACCAGCATCAGCAGCAGGGTGCCGACCAGCTCCTGTTCGCTGAGCCGGTCGGTGTCCTCGCGCGCGGCGATCAGGTCGGTGGTGAGGTCGTCGCCCGGTTCGGCCCGCTTGGCGGCGACCACGGAGGCGAGCAGGGCGAACAGCGCCCGCTGGGCGGCGACCGCGGCCTCGGGGGTGGCCGAGCTGGAGACCAGGGTGTCGGAGAGCTCGTGCAGCTCGTCCTGCTGCTTGGGCGGCAGGCCGAGCAGCTCGCCGATCACCTGCATGGGCAGCGGGTAGGCGAAGTGCTCGCGCAGGTCGAACTCGCCCTCCAGACCGGCTATCCGGTCGAGCAGGGCGACGGTCCGGGCCTCGATGGCGGGTTGCAGCGCGGCGACCCGGCGCGGGGTGAACGCCTGGGTGACCAGGCCGCGCAGCCGCCGGTGGTCGTCGCCGTCCGTGGTGATCATGCCGGGGACGGTGACGAAGTTGATCAGCGGCCACCCCTCGGGCAGCCGGCCCTCCCGGAACACCGTCCACAGCTGCGGGTTCTTGCCGACGCGCGGGTCGGCGAGCAGCTCCTGGAGGGTGTCGTGATGGGTCACTGCCCAGACCACCACCCCGCCAGGGAGCTCCACCAGGACCGCCGGGCCGGCTTCCCGGAGCCGGAGGTTCTCCCCGTGCTGGTCCCGTCCGAAGGGGTCGAGCCGGACGGGGTCGGGCCGGACGGGCGCGCCTGCCCCGGCGTCGGACCCCCCTCGGAGGGGGACGGCTCCGTGGCCGGGTCGGTCGTGCTCGGCGGCTGCGGCGGTGTCCATGCGGCGGGCCTCTCGGGGGCTTGCGGTCGGGGCGGGGTGAAGGCGCTGTAGAGCACCGGCAGGCTGACCAGGGCGCGCGACCAGGGCGACGGACGCCAGGCCAGCTCGCTCGGCGGTACGGCCAGTTGGAGGTCCGGAAGGCGGTGGAGCAGGGTCTCGACGGCGGTCTCGACGATGATCCGGGCCGGCTGCTGGGCCGGGCAGACGTGCTTGCCGGCGCCCCAGGCCAGGTGGGCCCGGTTGCCGCCCAGCGCGCCGTGCCCGGGCGTGCCGGTGCCCTGGGCGGCCGGGTCGGCGTTGGCGGCGGCCAGCCCCAGGACGAGCATGTCGCCGCGGCTGATGTACTGGCCGCCGAGGACGGTGTCGCCGGTGGCCCACCGGCCGGGGAAGTTCTGCGTCGGCGGGTCGCGCCAGAGCACCTCCTCCAGCGCGTCGGCGACGGTCAGCCGCCCACCGGTGAGGGTGGCCCGGAACCGGCGGTCGGTCAGCAGCAGCCGCAGCGTGTTGCCGGTCCAGCAGATGGTGGTCTCGTTGCCGGCGACCATCATCACGACCAGGTGGTGCACCGCCTCCTCGTCGGTCAGCCCGGCCGGGTGGGCCAGCAGCCAGGAGGTGAGGTCGGCACTGGGCGTGGTCCGGCGGAGGCGGACCAGGTCGACCAGGATCGCCTGGAACTCGGCGTTGGCGCGCACCGACTCGGCGCCGCTGTCGGCGATGTGGCTGATCAGCTGGATCAGGTGCTGGCCGGTCTCGGCGGCCAGCCCGAGCAGTTGGGTGAAGACGAGCAGCGGCAGCCGGCGCGCGTACTGGGCGACCAGGTCGGCGGTGCCGTCCGGGCCCCAGCTGTCGATCAGCGCGTCGGCGGCGGTCTCGGTGGTCTCGCGCAGCTGCCGGTGGTCGATCTGGGCGAGCGTGTCGGCGACGGCGGCGCGCAGCCGCTGGTGCTCGGCGCCGTCCAGGTTGAGCAGGGTAGGGCGCCAGGCGGTCATCGGCTGGAGCCGGGAGTCGGGGGCCAGCCGGCCCTCGGCGGGGACCCGCCAGCGGCGCGAGTCCTTGGAGAACAGCGCCTCGTTGCGGGTGAGTTCGAGCAGCTCGGGGTAGCCGACGACCAGCCAGGCCTCGACGCCGGGCTCCAGCTCGATCGGCGCGACCGGGCCGTACTGGGCGCGCAGCCGGGCGTACAGACCGTGCGGGTCGTCGGCGACGGCCGTGCCGTACAGCGGGGTGAGCGGCACTCCGACCGGCAGCCCGCCGGGGAGCCCGCCGGACGGTGGGCCGCCCGCGTGCGCGGGGCAGCCGGGCGGCGGAAGCGCGGTACCGGGCTCGGGTGTCGTCATCGCTGGAGCTCCAGTACGGCCGTGGAGTGCAGGTGGTCGACGAAGTCGATCAGCAGGTCGTACGAGGCCCGCCGGTCCCGTGCGTCGCAGTACAGGATCGGCGCCTCGGGCAGCAGGTCCAGTGCCGACCGCAGCTCCTCCTCCGGGTAGCTCGGGGTGTCCGGGAAGGTGTTGACGGCCACCGCGAACGGGATCCGTTGTTCCTCCAGCCGGCCGAGCACCTCGAAGCTCTCGTCCGGCCGGCGCAGGTCCACCATGGCGATGGCGCCGAGCGCGCCGCGCGACAGGTCGTCCCAGAGCGGCCAGAACCGCTGCTGGCCCGGCGTGCCGAAGAGGTAGAGGGCGAGCCGGGCGTTGAGCGTGATCCGGCCGAAGTCCAGCGCGACCGTGGTGGTGGTCTTCTCGCTGCGCCCGGTGAGGTCGTCGACCCCGCTGCTGGCGGCGGTCATGGTCTCCTCGGTGCGCAGCGGGGTGATCTCGCTGAGCGAGCCGACCAGGGTGGTCTTGCCCACCCCGAACGGGCCGGTGACGAGGATCTTGACGGCGCCCTGGACGGACGGCGGCAGGTACCGGGGTTCGGCGGGGCGGTCGGCGGACGCGCCGGCGGGAGCGCCGGCGAGGGCGTCAGCGGAGTTGGCGGAGGCCAACGAGTACCTCTTCCAGGAGGGTTGTGGGCAGGCGTTCGGCCTGCGGGACGGGCGGGAGCACCTGGACGGCGCCGAGGTCCCAGAGGTCGCCGACCAGGACCTTGACGACACCGAGCGGCAGGCCCAGGTAGGCGGCCACCTCGGCGATCGAGAGCAGGCTGCGGCAGAGGTCCAGGATCCGTTGGTGCTCGCGGTTGAGCAGCGCGTCCTCGGGCAGTGCGGGCCGGTCGGGTAAGGCGGTGACCAGGCTCTCGACGGCCAGCGCGGTCCTGGTGGGACGGCTGCGGCCGCCGGTGATGACGTAGGGCCGGACCGGCCCGTTCACCGCAGCCCCTCCGCCGCGAGGTCGGCGCGCGGCGGACTCGTGAGGTGGGAGCCGATCCGCTCGACCAGGACCTGCATCTGGTAGGCGACCAGCCCGGCGTCCACCGCCTCGGCGGTCACCACGGCCAGGTGGGCACCGGCGCCGGCGGCGACGATGAAGAGGTAGCCGCCGCCGTACTCGATGATGATCTGGCGGGTCGCGCTGCCGTGGCCGCCGAACCCCTGGGCGACGCCGCGGGCCAGTGACTGGAGGCCGGAGCAGGCGGCGGCGAGTCGTTCGGCGTCCTCGCGCACGATGCCCTCGCTGCGTCCGATCTCCAGGCCGTCGTTGGACACCACGACGGCGTGCTGGACCTCGGGGACGGAGACGATGTCGGCGAGGAGCCAGCCGAGGTCAGGGGTGGTGGTCATGGAACTCTCCGGAGCGCTGGGGAAGCTGGGGGGAAGCGGGAAGGGAAGGGTCGTGCGGGGCGTGCGACCGGCCGGGGTTCTGGCCGTGGCCCGGGGAGTGGGCCCGATCGTCGCCCTGGGGGTGGCCCTGGGGGTGGCCCGGGGAGTGGGCCTGGGCCTGGACGGCCGAGCGGCCGCTGGCCGTGCCGGCCTGGAACATCGCCATGAACGTCTGCGCCTGCTGGGCCGAGCGGTACGGCGGAGCGGCCGGCGGGGTCGGAGCGGCGGACGCGGCGTGCCGGTTGGCCCGGTCGCGCCGGTGGCTCCGGCGGGGCAGCGGCGGCGGCGTGGCGCCGGCCTCGGCGGGCCGGTCGGCCGACGGGGTGTCGGCCGAGGGGATGCCGGGTGCTCCCGGCGTGCCGGTCACCGGCGGGTAGCCGGTCGCCGGGGGGTACAGCGGCGGGTACTCGGAGGGTGCCGGGTACCCGTACGGGTCCTGCGCGGACTGCGGCCCGGTCGGGCCCTGCTGCCCGTAGGCGCCCGGTGCTCCGAACGCGCCCTGCTGCCCGTACCCGTCCGGCTGCCCGTACGCGCCGGGTGATCCGTGAACGCCCGGGGACCCGTGCGCGCCGTGCGCGTCGGGCGATCCGTACGGACCCTGCGGCCCGTGCGTGCCCTGGGGGCCGTGTGCCGGGGACCGGCCGGGCGCGGGGGAGCCCGACCGGGGAGCGGCGGACCGGCGCGGACCGTGGCCGAACACGGCGTCGTCCGTGCCGAGGCCGGGCACGGTCGACGGCAGCGGTTCGGTGAGCAGCGCGTTCGGCAGCAGCACGACGACCCGCACTCCGCCGTACGGCGAGGGCGCGGAGCTGAGGGTGACCCGGAACCCGTACTGCTCGGAGAGCCGGCCGACCGCCGCCAGCCCGAGCTGCGGGACCTCGCCGAGGCGGGAGACCTCGATCGCGGGCCCGCCGCCCAGCGCGGCGGCCGCCTTGGAGACGGCCTGCTCGGGCATGCCGACGCCGCCGTCGTCGATCTCGATCACGGCGCCGTTGTGCACGGGCATCAGGGTGACGAACACCTGGGTGCTGGGCGGGGAGTAGCGGGTGGCGTTGTCCAGCAGCTCGGCGACGGCGTGGATCAGCGCCTCGGCGGCGGCCCCGACCACGGCGGTCTCGATCCGGCTGCGGACCACCACCCGCTGGAAGGGCAGGATCCGCGACTGCGCACCGCGCACCACGTCCTCCAGCGTGACCGGCTCGGGCCAGTGCCGACCGGCCCGGGCGCCGCAGAGCACGGCCAGGGTCTGGGCCAGTCGTGCCTGTTGGGCGGCGGCGTGGTCCGCCTTGAGCAGGCCCTCCAGCAGGGCCGGATCGTCGTGGGTGCGCTCCATCTCGTCCAGCAGGGCCTGCTGGTCGTGCGCCATCACGAGGATCCGGCGGGCCACGCTGAGGAACGCCCGCTGGGTGGAGGCGTTGAGCTCCTGTTCCTGCTGGACGGCGGCCAGTTCGGCGCCGCGGCGGCTCAGTTCGCCGGTGAGCTGTTCCTTGAGGCGGTCGATCTCGCGCTGCTGCTGGGTGACCCGACGGCGCTGGGTGGCGGAGACCGCGCGGTAGCGGGCGGCGGCCACGAGGGCGAGGGCGGCGAGTACGCCGGTTGCCGTTGCGCACCACTGAGTCATCGTCACGCCGCGAATTCTAGGGTGATGATCCTACGAAGGTGTGAACGGATCTCGCCAAGTGACCAGAACTCGTCGATATCCCGTCAATAGCACGCCGATCGACCGTTCTTCGGGCCCGACCGGACGGTCGCCGAACACTTCGTCCGCGCCCGTGCAAGGGCCTTATTGCCCTGATGACAAGCGGTGCAGCAACAGGAGGGCGACGTCGTCCGGACGGGAGCGGCGTTCGGTCACGTTCAACGTGAGCAGATCGGCCAGCCGCTCCAGCGCCGGCCCCGGCCCGACCCGGACCGGACCGGTGTTGCGCGCCCACAGCTCCAGCCCGCCGAGCATCCGGTGCACCGACTCGTCGTAGTCCTCCTCCCGGTCCTCCACCAGGCCGTCGGTGTAGGCGAGCAGCGTCTCGCCGGGCGCCAGGTGCTCCACCACCAGCGGGTAGGGCGCGTCCGGGTCGACGCCCAGGGGCGGCCCGCCGGGCAGTTCCAGCTCCACCGCCCGGGCGTTCTCGGCGATCCGGACCGGGGCCGGGTGCCCGGCGCGGGCCGCCCGCAGGGTGCCGTCCGCCGGATCGAGCGTGAGGTAGAGGCAGGTGGCGAACAGGTCGGTGTCCAGCTCGGTGAGCAGCCGGCTGGTCCGGGACAGCGTGGCGGCCGGGTCGTGCCCGTCCGTGGCGTACGCGCGGAGACCGCTGCGCAGCTGCCCCATCACGGCCGTCGCCTCGGCGTTGTGGCCCTGGACGTCACCGATCACCAGGCCGATCCGGCCCTCCGGCAGCCGCAGCAGGTCGTACCAGTCGCCGCCGATCTGCATGCCCTCGGTGCTCGGCAGGTAGCGGGCGGCGCTGGCGATCCCGGGCAGCCGGGGCAGCGAACGCGGCAGCATCGCGCGTTGCAGCTCGGTGGCCCGGTGGTGGTGGGTGTCGTAGAGCCGGGCGCGTTCCAGCGACTGGGCGAGGATGCCGGCGAACGCCGAGTAGAGGGTGCGGTCCTCGCGGCCGAAGGCGCGTTCGGTGGCGAAGGTGATCAGGCAGGAGCCGACCTGCCGGCCGGAGGCGATCAGCGGCAGCACCGCCCAGGCCGCCGGGGCGAGCGGCCCGTCCCCGGTGCTGCCGTCCCCGCCCTGCCCGTCCGGGTCCTGCCCGTCCGTGACCTGGCCGTCCCCGCCCTGCCCGTCCCCGTTCCCCGCCTCCGCCGACGCCCCCCGCCCGGGCCCGCCCGGGCCCCGCGCGGTCCGGCCGGGCTCGCTGAACAGGGGTGCGGAGCGGGCCAGGGCGCGCTGCATCACCCCCTCCGAGAGGTCGGCCAGCCGGGTCAGCTCGGTACGCCGCGCACCGCCGTAGACGGTGTGCGAGACGGGCAGCAGCCGGCCCTCGTCGACCAGGTCGAGCACGATGCCGGCGGCGCCGAAGGCTGGCCGGGCGACATCGGTGACCGTCGTGGTCACGTCCCGGACGGTGACCGCCCGGGAGAGGGCCCGGGTCAGGGCCAGCAGCAGGGCGGAGCGGGCTCCGACGGCCGGGGTGCCGCTCTCCGGGGCGGCCGGGCGCTCCTCGGGCGCGCGGCCGTGGTCGCGGTCGGCGAGCAGTCCGGCGATCCGGACCGGCCGGCGGTGCACGTCCAGCATCACCTCCCCGGTCTCCTCGATCCGGATCACTCCGCTGCCGCCCCGGCGCGGCACCCGGTAGCGGATCCGGTACGGACCGCCGGTGGCGAGCGCCTCGGCGAGCGCGGCCTGGACGTCGGGCAGGTCCTCGGGGTGGACGAGCAGGTCGAGGTCCGGCGCGGGGGCCGGCCCGCTCCCGTCCGGTGCGGGTCGGCCGACCAGCCGGTGGGCGTGGGCGTCCCAGTAGGTCTCGCCGGTGACCAGGTCGCGCTCGAAGGCGCCGTGTCCGGCGGCCCGGAGGGCGAGCGAGAGCATCGGGTGGCCCGGTGCGGAGGCCGGACCGGTGCCGTCGGGATCCGGCCCGGGGCGCACACCGCCCGGCCCGCGCCGTCCGGCCGACCCGCCCGGCGCGGCCGACCCGCCCGGCGCGGCCGACCCGCCCGGCGCGGCGGGTGCGCCCCGGTCGGTCCGGGCCCGGCGTTCGGGGTGTGCGTGGTCGAGCAGGTGGGCGAGCCGGTGGGCGCAGGCGTCGCCGAGGGTCTCCAGCACGTCCAGGTCGCGTCGGGGGACGGTGCCCCGGTGGGCGAGGGCGAGGGCGAGCACGCCCACCGGTTGTTCGTCGACGACCATCGGCAGGGCGATGACGGCGACCATTCCGGTGCCCATCCCGGCGTTCCGATTGGGGTAGTCGACGCTGGTGCGCTCGGGGCTGAGGAGGTACGGCCGGCGCAGCCGGAGCGCCGTCGCGGCGGGGAGGTCACCGGCCGGATCGACGACGCCGTAGCGCTCGTGGGCCCAGTCGGGGAGGCCGTGGGAGGCGGTGAGCCGGAGCATTCCGGTGGAGTCCAGCAGGTAGAGCGCGGAACCCTCGCCGGTGATCCAGGCCGGCCCCTCGGCGAGGACGGTTCCGAGCAGTTCGGCGGCGCTGGTGCAGCCGAGCAATAAGCGCACACAGCGCATGGCACTGCGCGCGGTGGGGCTGCTGCGCGGGTCCACGGGATTTCCGGCCTTTCCGGTTCCTTATGAGCCAGTCAATTCTTAATACCTTATTTCCAGTGCTGGCGAGCGGTAGCCCGGACGGCGTACCGGAGTCGGGGTCCGGCCGTCGGTGGTGCCCGCCCTGCGTCGCCGGTGGACGGCCCTTCCGGACGGCCGTCCGCCGGCCGGGCCAATCTAACCCCTGATGGTCGATTGATCCCGTTTGTCCGTTCGGAACCGCCCGCGGGGCGGCCGGTGGCGTGGCACCCCCTTCCGGTCCGGTACCCTTCTCCGTGCAGCACGGGGCTATAGCTCAGACGGTTAGAGCGCTTCCCTGATAAGGAAGAGGCCACAGGTTCAAGTCCTGTTAGCCCCACAGCACCGAAGGGCCCGGAGCGTCCCCCGCTCCGGGCCCTTCGTCGTTCTCCGTCCGCGGACCGCGGCCCCCGCCCCTTCTCGCCGCCGCAGGTCGTCCCTCCCGCACGGCGCCGGGCGCGGGGCTCGTGGGCCGGGGCCCGGGCGCCGGGACGCCCCCGGGCCCGGGGGCCCTCAGGGCCGGGGCCAGCCGTGCAGTCCGGCCGTCAGCACGGTGATCATCCGGTCCTGGGTGTCCTCCAGGTCCTCGGCGAGCCGGAAGCCGCCGCCGATCGAGAGCGCCGCGAAGCCGTGGGCCAGCGAGCGGAAGGTCCGGGCCGCGTGGATCGCCTCGGAGCCCTCCAGCCCGTACGCGCGCAGCACCGCGACGATCACTCCGACCAGCCGGGCCGCCGCCGCAGCGAGGTCCTCGTCCGGCTGCGGCGCCTGCGGCAGGGCGCCGTACCGGTGCGGGTGCTCGGTGGCGTACGCGTGGTAGGCGCGCAGGACGGCGGCGACGGCGTCGTCCCCGCCGCGTCCGACGGCGGCCTCGGCCAGCCGGTCGGCCAGTTCTCCGGTCACCCGGACCGCGACCAGCCGGCGCAGCTCGGCGAGGCCGCCGCTGACGTGCTTGTACAGCGAGGGGGTGGCGACGCCGGCGCGCCCGGCGACGGCGGCCAGGGTGAGGGCTTCGGGGCCCTGCTCGTCGACGAGGGCGAGGGCGTGGTCGACGACCTGCTCGGGGGTCAGACCGACTCGGGGCACGGCGGTTCTCCAGGGTGCTTCGGTGGTGGCTGGGGCTGCGAGGGGCGCGTACGGCCGCTCAGGGCCGCGCGGAGCCGCTCAGGGCCGGACTGCGCGGTTTCGGGCCCGGGGGGAGCCGGGCCCCGTGGGCGGCTCAGGCCAGGGCGGCGAGGAAGGGCAGCAGGGCGTCGGCGGTGGCCTGCGGGTGGTCGGCCATCGGGTAGTGCCCGGCGCCCTCGATCATCACCTTCCGCGCGTCGAGCGCGGCGGCCTGCCGGTCGGCGACCAGTTCCGGCTTCGAGAAGTCGGGGTCCTTGGAGCCCATTACGACCAGGGCCGGGCACCGCACGGCTGAGGTCCAGCCGGTGGGCGCGGAGTCCCCGCGGACGTAGCCGCGGGTGGCGGTCTTCCGGCCGGGGGTGCGCATCGCGGCGACCAGCCCGTCGACGTAGGCGTCGTGGTCGGCCGGCTTGGCGGTCGGGTAGGCGAACCTCCGCTGGTACAGGCCCCAGAAGGCCGGCGAGTGGACGAGGAGGGCGCCCATCGCGCCGACCACCGCGCGCTGCAGGGCGTTCGGCGGCGGGTTCTCGACGAAGGCGTCCAGCAGGACGATCCCGGCGACCCGCTCCGGCGCGTCCCCGGCGGCCCGGACCACGGTGGCGCCGGTGTACGAGCTGCCCGCCAGGGCGGCGCGCTCGATGCCGAGGTGGTCGAGCAGGGCGAGGACGTCGCGGGCGATCGCGGCGGGCGAGTAGTCGTCCCAGGTGATCGAGGACTCGCCGAAGCCCCGCAGGTCCATGGTGATCACCCGGCGGCCGGCGGCGGCCAGCAGCGGGCGCAGGTGCCGGTAGGCGGCCCGGCTGTCGAGCATGCCGGGGAGCAGGACGACGGGGACGCCGTCGCCGTGGCCGGAGTCGTCGAAGGCGAGTCGGCCGCCGGGGAGGTCGAGGTAGCGGGTGACGGGGGCGGTGCCGGTCATGGTGGGCCTCCTCGGTCCGCCGCGGGCGGGCTTGCCGCGCGGGTTCGGGTCGTCGGCGACTGCGCCGATAGCCATAAAGCTAAGGCTAATAGCCTTAGCCGTCAAGCTACGACCCGCTTCCGAGGGGGGCGGGCGTGACGGCCGGTCCGGCGGCCGGCCCGGTGGCCGCTCCCGGCGGAGGCGCCGGGGCGCCCTCCGCCTCAGACCCCCTCCACCTTGAACGGGTCGTGCTCGGCCAGCAGCTTGTCCAGCCGGGCCTGGTCGACCCGGGTGACCAGCTCGGTGGACTCCTGCCGGTCCCGGACCACCTTGGCCAGCGTGAACGCGGAGGTGATGGTGTAGAGCAGGCCGAGGCCGAGGAAGGCCCGGGTCCAGGCCCCGACCGGGAGGTAGGCGATGCCGATCGCGAGGGCGACGGCGGACAGGAAGAAGGACAGGACGGCCTGGACGTAGTACGCGGCCGTGGTGCGTGACTGCATCGGTGTGCTCATGGCGCCAGGATGGCCGCGCGGACTCCGGTCGCACATGAGTAGAGGTACTCAGATGGGGGGCCGTTCGTTGACGTCCTATCACGTTCGGTAGTGTCAGTTGTCGTCAATCGTCCCAAAACGCCCATCGGACCGCGCGTGTCCGGCCCGTATCCCGTCCTCCTCAACAGATGGCTTGGAATCGGGGGCCTCTCGGATTAACGTTTGATAACGCAGCGCGGTCCCTAACGCCGTAACCAGACGGCACCGTGCGCCGTCGCCTAATCCCGCCGGCCGGCCTTCGGGCAGGCCAGGGAGCCGGGGAACCATGTTCCTTGGGGTGAATCGGCCGGGCCCAGGCCCAGCCGTAGGAGACCTTCCTGCTCCGAACCCGTCAGCTAACCCGGTAGGCGCGAAGGAAGGAAAGGAGCGCGCCTCCGTGGCGTCGACGCACACCCCGGCACACCCGTCCGGCTTCTCCGCCGGTACCCAGCTGCTCGACCACCCCCGCCCTGCGGCCCACCCGGGCCTGTTCGGCGGCCCGGCGGACGAGACCGCTCCGCAGACCGCCGAGATCAACCGGCACCGGATGCCCCGTCAGACCCGCGGCACCGCTCCGCTGCTCGGCGTCACCGCCGTCGCGGCCACCCTGGGCGCCACCGGCTTCGCCTCCGCGACGCCGGCCGCCGCGCCCGCCGTCGAGGTGCCGGACGAGACCCCGGTCGCCCTCTCGGCCGACCCCGGGCTCGCCCTCGCCGCCAGGATCCAGCAGCAGGCCGACAGCCAGCGCACCGCCGCCGACGAGACCGCCCGGGTGCAGGCCGCCCAGGAGGCCGAGGCCAAGCGCGCCGCCCAGGTCGCCCAGCAGGCGCAGGCCAAGCGCGCCGCCGAGGAGGCCGAGAAGGCCAAGCTCGCCGCCATCAACCTGCCGGTGCGCGACTACAGCCTCTCCGCCCACTACGGCCAGAGCGCCCGCTACTGGGCCCACCTGCACACCGGCCTGGACTTCGCCGCCGACACGGGCACCGCCGTCTACGCGGTCGGCCAGGGCACCATCACCTCGGCCGGCTGGGCCGGGTCCTACGGCTACCGGATCGTCGAGACCCTGCCCGACGGCACCGAGATCTGGTACTGCCACCTCTCCTCGATCATCAAGGGCTCGGGCAAGGTCGTCCCCGGCCAGCAGATCGGCAAGGTCGGCGCCACCGGCAACGTCACCGGCCCGCACCTGCACCTGGAGGTCCGGCCCGGCGGCGGCGCCCCGGTCGACCCGGAGAGCTGGTTCGAGCAGCGCGGCATCAACCCCTGATCCCTGCGACCCCTGCCGAGCCGCGCTGAGCCGAGCCCGGCAGCCCGCGAGGCGCTGCGACCCGTTCGACGCCGAGGAGCCCCGGCGCGGTCCTTCGAGGAC
>NZ_JBHXKE010000033.1:0-50779 GCF_042722765.1 Kitasatospora sp. NPDC058406 | reverse complement strand
GACCGGATCCGGTCCGGCCCCTCGACAACTCCGCGGTCAGACGGTGAACTTGACCGTGCGGTCCCGCTCGCCGGTCTTGTCCAGCACCGAGGTGACCGCGTCGGCGACGTCCTGCGGGGTGATCTGGACCAGCTGGCCGTTCTTCTTCGTCTTGACCTTGTCGAAGGCCCCGGCCAGCTGGCCGTTGAGCGCGTCGAGGTCCCACTTGGGCACGATCTTGCCGTTGGCGTCCGGCACCAGGGTGAGGGTCTTGGCGGCGATCTTCGGGGTGAAGTCCCACTTCTTGGTGCCGGCCTGGATGCGGACGATGCCGTTCACCGCGGACTTGCCGAGGGTGTCGGCGGCGCCCTGCAGGGCCTGCGGGGAGTTCTTCGGCTGGGCGGCCGTCACGGACAGCGCGACCGGCTGGTCGGTCCGGCCGGCGGCGCGGTCGCGGTAGGCCGCGTCGACCAGCTCCACGGCGGAGGCGGAGTCCACGGCCTGGCCGGCCTTGCCCGGGACCACCACGACCTCGCCGTTGTCGCCGAACTTGACGTAGCCCTCCTGCAGGCCCTGGCCGGAGCCGGTGGCCAGGGCGTCCAGGGCGGCCTTGAGCTTGGCCCGGTCCACCTTGACCTCCGGCGGGACGGCCTTCTCGTCGCCCTTGAGCGACTTGAGGACGTCGGCCGGGTTGTAGGAGTGCTGGGTGAGCTTGTCGACGGTGGCGGTGGTGTCGAAGCTCAGCCCGGCGGCGGTCGGGTCGAGGTCCAGCGTCTGCTCGCCGACCTTCAGCTTGACCGGCTGCTGGCCGGCCTTGCCGACGGTCTCGTCGAGCTGGCGGATGGCCTGGTCGCGGTTGCTCCCGCCGATGTCGGTGCCGAGCACGACGGTGCCCTTGGGGATGTCGGACTGGTTCATCATCAGACCGGTGCCGTACGCGGCGGCGCCGAGGAAGAGCACGCCGATGACGGCGTACGTGCCGAGCTTGACCAGCTTCTTGGCGGCGCTGGGCTTGCGCTTGGCGGTGCCGGAGGCGGGCTTGGGGGCGGCCGGCTGCGGGGCGGGTGCCGGGGTGGGCACGGGGGCCGGGCCGGGGGCGGGTACGCCGGTGCCCGGGCCGTCGTACTGCGGCAGGCCGGGGGCGGCGCGGAACGGGTCGGAGGGTGCGGCGTCGAAGGCTCCACCGGGGCCACCGGGGCCACCGCCGGCACCCGGGCCGCCCGGCTCGCCCTGGCGGAGGGGTGCGCCGGGGAAGAGGCCGGCGGGCGGCGGTGTGCCGTTCGGCCCGGCGGCCGGCGGGCGCTGGGCGGCGAACGGGTCGGCGCCGGCCGGGGCGGAGGCGAACAGGCCGGGCTGCGGGGCGCCGTTGGGGGCGCCGGCGCCACCGGGCACGCCGGGTATGGCGGCGGGCGGGGCGTCGTCGCGGATCGGTGCGAAGCCGTCGACCGAGGTGTCCTCGGGTCCGCCGGGCAGCGGGCGGCCGGGGCCCTGGGGGGCCCGGCCGGGTGCACCGGCGCCGGGGGCGAACGGGTCGGCGGCGGGGCCCGGGGCGAACGGGTCGGCCGGGGCGTCCGCGTAGACGCCGGCCTCCTCGGCGGGGAGTTCCGGGCCGGTGCCGTAGGGCGAGGCGGGTGCGCCGGTCGGGCGAGGCGCGGGGGCCTGCGCCTGGGCGGGCACCGGGCGGCCGTTCGGGCGGCTGCCGTTCGGCCGGGTGCCGTTGCGCCGGGGGCCGGGGTCGGGAGCGGCCTGGGCCGGCTGGGCGGCGGTGGCTTGGGCACCCGGGGCGCCGACCGGGGCCGAGGCCGCGACGGGAGCCGGGGCGTCGGCGGCCTTCTTCTGCCGCGGCCGGAACCACGCGCCGGTCGACTCGGACTCGGAGGTGGCCGGCGGGATCTGCCACTCCGGGGGCAGGTTCGGCGGGGTGGCCGCGCGCGCGCCGCCGCCGTCCATCACACCGAGCACCGGTGAGGAGGGCGCGGCGGAACGGTGCCGGGGCCCGGCCGGTTCGGCCGGGGCGGGCGCCGGGGCGTCCTCGCCGGGGCCGTCCTCGTTCTTGACCGCGCTGCGGACCACCACCGGCGGGATCGGGCGCGAGCCGGGGATGTTGATCCGGACGCGGGTGGTGACGGTGGTCTCGGTCTTCGGGGACTCGTCGTCGCCCTCCGGAGCCGAGCCCCCGGCGGTGCCGGCACCCGTGCGGTCGCCGCCGGGGAAGCCCGGTGTGCCGTAGGGCGGGGTGCCCGACGGGTAGGCGTCCGGGCCCGTGCGCCGAGGCGTCGGGTGGGCGTTCTCAGATTCGCGGCTGCTCAATGCTGCTCTGCTCCGGGTTCGCGGGCCGGGCCGTGCGGCGCGACCGCGGTCGTCGGCGCCGGACCTGGCGGGCGGCGTCGGGTACGGCGTTCTGCGGCACCACCATACTGGGAAGAACTGAGCGGTGAACCGGTTCGGTTAGAACCCGATACGTCCGGTTCTTCCGGTATGAGAGTACGACCGGGTGGTCCTGACTGCTCGTCGTACCGGCCACCGTACGCGGTTCGGCGGGTCGATCAGCGCGGCGGACCGGGTACTCCGGGAAACCAGCTGGTCCGGGTCGGCAGGGTGGCGCAGATCACGCCCAGAATCGATCCGACGAACAGCCAGGCGAGCGACGTGGCATTGGTCCAGAGGACGTTGTCGCCCTCCGGCCGGGGCACCATCAGCAGCAGCAGGGCGAGGAACCAGCCGGCCGCCGGCGCGGCCGCGCCGAGCCGGGTCCCGGTGACCCGCAGGCCGGCGTAGAAGGTCGCGGCGGTGGCGGCGAGTGCGAGCAGGACTCCCACGGGTGGCCACAAGGCCTGCACAAACGCTCCGCACACCGATACCGCGATGCCCAGCAGGAAGAACAGGACATAAGCCGCGATCCGTGCGATGCGGGGTGGCTGGGACTCGTTCAGCCGTTCGTCCCGGGTGCCGAGGACGGTCGCCGGGATCGAGCGGCGCTGCGGCCGGGCGTCGGCGGGCGCGGTCATCGGGCATCCTCCTGGGAGATCTGGTCCGCGGCCGTGCCGAGGCCCGCGAAGAGGTCGTCCTCCGGCAACCGGGGACCGGCCTGGCCGCGCACCAACTGGTAGTACTCGGTGGCGATCAGCGGCTGACCGAGGTCGTTGGAGAGCGCGAAGAAGTCGCCCGCCACGGTGATCTGGGTGGCGTGCGCCGCCATCGCGGCGGCCTTGCGGTCGGCGTACGCGGCGCCGTCCAGCACGGTGGTGACCGCCTCGTCGGCGACCACCCCCGGAACGTCCCCCGGCTTCGCCACGCCCGGGAACGGCGACCCGGCCGCGGTCGCGGCGAGACCCCGCTCGATCACCGACCGGGGCATCCGGTTCCAGTACACCTTGGCGATCCGCCAGGCCGGCCCCAGTTCGGGCCGGTACGCCCCGTCGGCGGCCAGCTCGTGGGCGCGCATCGCGACCCGGTGCGTCTGGATGTGGTCCGGGTGCCCGTAGCCGCCGTCCTCGTCGTAGGTGACCAGGACCTGCGGACGCACCTCGCGGACGACCGCGACCAGCCGGCCGGCGGCCTCGTCCACGTCGGCCCGCCAGAAGCAGTCCGGCGCGTCGTTGTCGGGCACGCCCGACATCCCGGAGTCGCGGTAGCGCCCCGGGCCGCCCAGGAAGCGGAAGTCGGTGACCCCGAGCGCGCGCATCGCCTCGGACAGCTCGCCGATCCGGTGCGCGCCGAGGGTGTCCTCCCGATCGGCCGTCAGGTGGGCCAGCTCCGGGGGGATCACCTCACCGCCCTCGCCGAGGGTGCAGGTCACCAGGGTGACGCGGGCGCCCTCGGCGACGTACCTGGCCATCGTGGCGCCGTTGCCGATCGACTCGTCGTCGGGATGGGCGTGCACCAGGAGCAGGCTGCGGCCGGTAGTGGCGGTCATGGGAGCAGCCTAACGACCGGCCGCACGGGGTCAGAGCTTCAGGCCGTTGATCATCCCGGCGAGGTTGCTGGTGACCTGACTGATCGAGGGGGCGATGGAACTGGAGGCCAGGTAGAAGCCGAGCAGCGCGCAGACGACGGCGTGCGCGAGCTTCAGGCCGGAGCGGCGGATCAGCACCACCACGATGACCAGCATCAGTAGGGCTGCGGAGACGGACAAAGCCATGGCGGCTCACACCCCTTCTCGGGTGCGCCGCCCCCGGCGGAGGGCGGCGGTCGGGACCGTGCGGGACTTGCGGTCGGGCGGCCGGGGCCGGGACGAGGCCTGACGATCACCCGTTGGACCAGTCATACCCGATGGGTGAGCGGATCATTACGGTCGGTGAGTCCGCGCACCCCGGGGCACGGGGGCACCACCGGGGCGCATGGGCCGGTCGGAGGGGGTGCGGGCCCCTTCCGGGCGTACTTGCGCCGGATGCTCCGAACGAGTGATCACCACCGGCCGGAGGGTGGCACCTCCAGGTCGTAGGGTCAGGTGCCATGACCACCCACACCCCAGCGGACACCTTCCCGAGGCAGTACGCGCGCACCCTGCGCTACACCGTCGGTGCGCCCCGGTCGTTCTCCGTCGCACCCGACGGCTCCCGGGTCGTCTTCCTTCGCTCGCGGTCCGGCAGCGACCGCGCCAACCTGCTCTGGACCCTCGACACGGCCACGGGGGAGGAGCGGGTCGCCGCCGACCCGGTCGCCCTGCTCGGCGGCGGCGAGGAGGACCTCTCCCCGGCCGAGAAGGCCCGCCGTGAGCGCAGCCGGGAGGGCTCGGCCGGCGTCGTCGGCTACGGCCTGGACGGCAGCGGCCGGATCGCCGCCTTCGCGCTCTCCGGCCGCCTCTTCACCGCCGACCTGGTCGACGGCACCACGGCCGAGCTGCCCGCCGAGGGACCGCTGCTCGACCCGCGGCCCTCCCCGGACGGCCTCCACGTCGCGTACGCGAACACCGCCGGCGAGCTGCGGCTCACCCGTACCGACGGGACGGCCGACCGGGCCCTCGTCCGGCCCGACGGACCCAACGTGACCTGGGGTCAGGCCGAGTTCATCGCCCAGGAGGAGATGCACCGGGACCGCGGCTACTGGTGGTCCCCGGACGGCGACCGGCTGCTGGTCGAGCGCGCCGACGACACCCCGGTGCGCCGCTGGTGGATCGCGGACCCGGCGAACCCGGACCGCGAGCCCGCCGAGGTCGCGTACCCGGCCGCCGGCACCGCCGACGCCGAGGTCGGCCTCTGGGTGCTCGACCTGGACGGCGCCCGCACCGAGGTGCTCTGGGACCGCGGGGCCTTCCCGTACCTGGCCCGGGTGCACTGGTCGCAGGGCGGCGTCCCGCTGCTGCTCGTCCAGGCCCGCGACCAGCGCAGCCAGCGGATCCTCGGGGTGGACGTCGAGACCGGCGCGACCGAGCTGCTGCACGAGGAGCGGGACGACGCCTGGTTGGAGCTGTTCCCCGGCGTGCCCGCCTGGACGCCGGACGGCAAGCTGGTCCGCATCTCCGACGAGTCGGGCGCCCGGACGCTGGTGGTCGGCGACCTGAACGTCACCGGCGCCGACCTGCACCTGCGGTCGGTGCTCGCCGTCACCGCCGACGAGGTCTTCTTCACCGCCTCCGGCGGCGCGGGCGAGAGCGACCCCGAGCCGGGCTGGATCGCCGCAGGCCGGATCAGCCACGACGGCAAGCGGCTCTCCTGGGAGGCCGCCAACGGCCGGCCGTTCACCTCCGTCACCACCGCCGTGCACGCGGCCGGCATCACCGTGCGGGCCACCGCGGAGCCGGACCTGCCCGGCACGCTGGTGCAGGTCGCCCGGGACCTGCCGGAGGGCCTGGTGGTGGACGACATCGCCATCATCGCCTCCTACGCCGAGGCCCCGGTGATCACCGCCCGCCCGGTCTTCCGCTTCGCGGGCGAGCGCCGCATCCCCGCGGCCGTCTTCCTGCCCACCGGCTACGACCGCGAGCGGGACGGCCTGCTGCCGGTCCTGATGGACCCGTACGGCGGCCCGCACGGCCAGCGCGTCGTCCAGGCGCACAACCCGCACCTCAACTCGCAGTGGTTCGCCGACCAGGGCTTCGCGGTGGTCGTCGCCGACGGGCGCGGCACCCCCGGGCGCACGCCGGCCTGGGAGAAGTCGATCGCCTTCGACTTCGCCGGCGCCACCCTGGACGACCAGGCCGACGCGCTGCGCGCGCTCGCCGGGGAGTTCCCGCTGGACCTCGACCGGGTCGCCATCCGCGGCTGGTCGTACGGTGGCTACCTCGCCGCGCTCGCCGTGCTGCGCCGTCCGGACGTCTTCCACGCGGCCGTCGCGGGCGCCCCGGTCACCGACTGGGAGCTGTACGACACCCACTACACCGAGCGCTACCTCGGCCACCCCGCCGAGCGGCCGGAGGTGTACGCGGCCAACTCGCTGAGCGGCTACGCGGCGGGCCTGGAGCGGCCGCTGATGATCATTCACGGTCTGGCCGACGACAACGTGGTGGCCGCGCACACCCTGCGGCTCTCCTCGGCGCTGCTGGCGGCGGGGCGGCCGCACGTGGTGCTGCCGCTGTCGGGGGTCACCCACATGACGCCGCAGGAGGAGGTGGCGGAGAACCTGCTGCTGCTCCAGGTCGACTTCGTGAAGAAGTCGCTCGGAATCTAGACCCGGCGACTGGACGGTCCGGGACGGTCGGGGACGGTCGGGGGCGGGCGGTGTGAGGGGGAGCGGGGCCGGAACAGGGCGCCGGGCCCGCGGACGAGCGGTGCCGGGAGCCCATGCCGCTCCCCCTTGGCCGAGGGTGCCCGCGCGGGGCGATCCGTCCGGCCTCCGGGGAGGACGGTAGCCCCCGCCTCCGACAACCGCCCCGGTGAACGCCCCGGACCGGCTCCGGTCTGCGGCTCCGGTGGCCGCTCCGCCCGGTACGGGGACCGGCCCCCGGTCGGCACCCCGTCCGCGGGCGGTTGCCCCGGGCGGTTGCTGCGGGCGGAGGAACTCTCCGTGCCGAAGGATCGGCCGGGCCGCTGTCGGGCGCGGGCGGCGGGCACCATGACGGGCATGTCGAAGCCTGCCGTGTCGGTGCTCGCCGCCCTGCTCGTGGCCCTGGTCCCCTGCGCCGCGCTCACCCCGGCCGGAGGTCCGGACCGGGGGGCGTGCACCGTCGGCTTCTTCGCCGGGGATCCGCTCGTGACCGCACGGCCGGTCGCCCCGGTGGCCGACGTCCCCGGCTGTCCGGCCGCCGTCGAGCGCGGGCTGTAGCGCGCGTCCGACGATTCCCGCCGGGCGGCTCAGTTCAGCCGGTGCCGCGCGGCCCGGGCGTCCCGGCGGACCTTGGCGGCGGTGTCGGGATCGAAGGCGTCCAGGATCTCGGCGTACTCGTCCATCTCCCCGGCCCCGCCCAGGAAGTCGCCGGTGCGGACCAGCAGCTCCGCCCGTTCCAGGCGGAGCTGGGCGGGGTGGCGGGGGAGGAGCAGGGCGAGTTCGGTGGCCCAGAGCTGGGTGCGAGCGTGTTCGGGGCGGTCGGCGGCCCAGGCCCGGATGTTGCCGAGCACCCGCAGCACGATGTCCAACGGTGCCGCGGGGGTGAGCAGTTCGGCGGTGAACTCGTGTCCGGTGGCGCGGACGAGCTCCGCCGCGTCCGGCAGGTCGAGCAGCCGGCCGCCGTGGAACGGGTCGGCCAGCACGTAGTCGTCGCCGCCGGCGGGGCCGCCGACCGCGACGATGAAGTGGCCGGGCAGGGCGATCCCGTGCACGGCGAGTCCGGCCCGCCGGCCGACGGCCATCCAGACCAGCGCGAGCATGATCGGCAGACCGCGCCGGCGCCGCAGCACGTCGGGCAGCAGCGAGGACTCCAGCCGCCGGTAGTCGGACTTCCGTCCGTGGAACCGCTCCCGGCCGCCGAGGACGGCGGCCAGCAGGGCGGCGGTCTCCTCGGGCCCGGCCGGGAACCGTTCGGCGACGGCGAGCCGGACCGAGGCCGCGTGCCGTTCGAGCGCGGCCTCACAGGCGGCGAGCAGGGCCGCGAGGGCGGGCGGGCCCGGCAGGTCGTCCGGGTCGTCCGGGTCGGGGGTGCGGGTGTGCTCGGCGGCCGCGAGCAGGCAGAGCAGCACCGGATCGGGGTGCTCGGCCCGGGCCTCGGTCCGGAAGCGTGTTCTGCTCTGCTCGGTCACGGTGGCTGCGGCGGCTTTCTGGGGACGGGCGGACAATCAGGCGGTTCCACGCGTGGGCGCTACCCCTGGGGGAGCCGCGCGTAGTGGTAAGTGTGACTGGTCGTGAAGCCGAGTCCGTCATACAGCGCGACGGCGCCGTCGTTCTCCGCCTCGACCTGGAGGAACGCGCCGGTGGCGCCCTCCTCGGCGGCGCGGGAGGCGAGCACCGCCATCACCGCGGTGGCCAGCCCGGCCCGTCGCGCGCGGGGATCGACCTCGACCGCGCCGAAGCAGGCCCACGGGCCGTCGACGACGCACCGTCCGATCGCCAGCGGGGGCCGGCCCTGCGCCCCGGGCACGGTCGCGAACCAGACCGACGGCCCGCCGTGGATCACCCGCAGGGCGGCCTCCTCGACCGCCGGGTCGTCGGAGGCCCGGCGGTACAGCGACAGCCACTGCGGCCCGGCCGTCCGGGAGAGCCGCACCCGGCCGACCGCCGCCGGGGCGCCCGCCCGGGCGAGTCCGGCCAGTGGTGCGACCCGCACCAGGGTCGGCGAGTACACCGCGCCGAGCCGGTCCAGCGCGGCCCGCAGCGGTTCCGGGGAGCCGGGCGTGCTGACCTCCACCCAGGCCGGCAGCCCGCGCGCCGCGTACCAGGCGCGGGCGGCCGCGAGCGCCTCGTCGAGCGGGAGCCCGGGGTCGCCGAGCGCCTGGACGGAGTTGGCCCGCCGGGTGAATCCGGCCGAGGCGCGCAGCGTCCACGCACCGAGCGGTTCCCGGTCGACGGCCGGCCAGCCGCGGGCGGCGATCCGCTGGAGTTCGACCGGGGAGGCGGCCGGCAGCGGCGCGCGCCTGGCCGGGAAGAGCGGTACGACCTTGCCCGCGACGAGCAGCCGCTCGTCGAAGGAGACCGGTCCGCCGGTGCGCGGGACGACGGTCAGTCCCCGGTCGTCCCAGGAGGCGAGCACGCCGATCACGTCGCGGAACTCGGGCCTGCCGTCCACGAGGCCCGAGAGACGTCGGGCGGAGACCCGCAGGCCAACGTCCGCACGGCCTATCCGGACTTCCGGACGGTCCTGAACCGGCCCTTCGGCGGCCATCTGGGCACCTCCTGTGCATTTGCGGTCTCCGACCCGCGATACTAGGGGCGGGCATCGACGACGCCGCGCTCACCCGCGCACGCGAGAAAACAGAATGGGCCGCCGTGCCCTTCCGAGGAGGAACGACAGCGTGACCTACGTCATCGCGCAGCCTTGTGTCGACGTCAAGGACAAGGCGTGCATCGAAGAGTGCCCGGTTGACTGCATCTACGAGGGCGAGCGATCGCTCTACATCCACCCGGATGAGTGTGTCGACTGTGGCGCTTGTGAGCCGGTCTGCCCGGTCGAGGCGATCTTCTACGAGGACGACACGCCGGAGGAGTGGAAGGACTACTACAAGGCGAACGTCGAGTTCTTCGACGATCTCGGTTCGCCCGGTGGTGCGTCGAAGCTCGGTCTGATCGAGCGCGACCACCCGTTCATCGCCGCTCTGCCGCCGCAGAACGCCGAGCACTGACCGATCGGTGGCATCTGAGCTGTGACTACCAAGAACAGCACGCACGCGCCGTTCCCGGGCCACCCGGGAGCGGCGCGCCGCGTTTCGGACCTCCTGCCGGTCTTCCCCTGGGACAAGCTGGAGCCGTACAAGAAGACCGCTCTCGCGCACCCCGGAGGGCTCTGCGACTTCTCGGTCGGGACCCCCGTCGACCCGGTGCCCGAGGTGGTCCAGAAGGCGCTCGCCGCCGCGACCGACACCCCCGGCTATCCGACCGTCTGGGGCCCGGTGGAGCTGCGCGGGGCGATCGCCGACTGGCTGCACCGCCGGGTCGGCGCCGAGATCGGCCCGCAGGCCGTGCTGCCGACCGTCGGCTCCAAGGAGCTCGTGGCCTGGCTGCCGACCCAGCTCGGCCTCGGCCCCGGCGATCAGGTCGCCTACCCGCGGCTGGCCTACCCGACGTACGAGGTGGGCGCCCGGCTCTGCGGCGCCGAGCCGGTGGAGTACGACTCGGTGGACGAGCTGGACGGTTCGCGGGTCCGCCTGATCTGGGTCAACTCGCCCTCCAACCCGACCGGCCGGGTGCTCGGCAAGGACGAGCTCCGCCGCACGGTCGCGTGGGCGAGGGAGCACCGGGCGCTGCTGGTCAGCGACGAGTGCTACCTGGAGCTGGGCTGGGAGGCCGACCCGGTCTCCGTCCTGCACCCGGACGTCTGCGGGACCGACGGTGACGGGAGGCAGCACGAGGGCCTGCTGGCCGTCCACTCCCTCTCCAAGCGCTCCAACCTGGCCGGCTACCGCGCCTCCTTCGTGGCGGGCGACCCGGTGGTGGTCAAGGAGCTGCTGGAGGTGCGCAAGCACGGCGGCATGATCGTGCCGGCCCCGGTCCAGGCGGCGACGGCCGCGGCGCTCGCGGACGACGCGCACGTGGCGGAGCAGCGCGAGCGGTACGCGGCCCGGCGCTCGGCGCTGCGGTCCGCGCTGGAGGCGTACGGGTTCCGGGTCGAGCACTCGGAGGCGAGCCTCTACCTGTGGGTGACCCAGGACCGGCCGTGCTGGGAGACGGTTGCCGAACTGGCCGCCCTGGGCATCCTGGTGGCGCCCGGCGACTTCTACGGGCCGGCCGGCGGACGGTTCGTCCGGGTCGCCTTCACGGCGACCGACGAGCGGGTCGCGGCGGCCGTGGAGCGGTTGCACGCTGGGCCCGCGGCGTAGCGGAACGGCCCGGGGGAACGGCGTCGTACGCGGCTCCCCCGGGCCGCACGAGGGGCCGGCGTGCAGGACGCCGGCCCCTCGGCATGCGGCGGGCGGGTCTCAGCCGATCGGCAGGCCGCCGAGGGCGCCGCCGTTGACGCCGCCCAGCAGGCTGCCGAGCGGGCCGGTCAGACCGGTCAGGCCGTTCAGCGGGCTGTTCGGGCCGAGGTCGGCGCCGCCCAGGCGGTTGGCCGAGCCGTGCTCGGCCAGGCCGAGCACGTCGGCGCCCGGCAGGTCGGCCGCCAGGCCGCCGGGGAGGGCGCGGGTGACGGCGCCGAGCGGCAGCGCGTCGGTCACGGTGCCGGTGCTGGGAACGGCGCTGGTGAGGCCGGAGGCACCGGGGACGGCCTGGGTGAGGGCGCCGGCCTGGGAGAGCCCGCCGACCGGGTTGGCGCCGGCGCCGGCGCTGCGCTGCGTGGCGCCGTGGCCGGTGACGGCCTCGCCGAGCTTGCCGGCCAGGGCCTTGGCGACCTTCGGGGTGACGCCGGAGAGCTGGCCGGTGGTGGCGGCGGTCTGGTCGAGCGGTGCCGTCAGCGAGCTGGCCTTCTCGTTGGCCTCGGGGAGCTGCTGCGCGACGATGTTGCCGGTGGCGTCGGCGGTGGCGGGCACGCCCGCGGCGACGGTGGCGGCGCCGGTGTTCCCGGCCGCCTTGCCCAGCTCGTGGGTGGTGTGCTGGAGGGTGGAACCCGTGTCGGTGTTGGTCAGCTGGCCCAGCGGCGCGGCCAGGTCGCTCTTGGGCAGGAGGGCGTCGGCGGCGGACGCGGAGCCGGCCGCGACCAGCGGGGTCGCGCCGGCCGCCACGAGCAGTGCGGCCTGGGCGATCCGTCGCGTGAGGGGGTGAGACATGGGGCTCCTCGAAGGGGGTCTGGTGTCCGTCTCGTCCGCCGGGCGGACGACGTTGTTACCGCTTGAGAAGCCAGAAGGTTTCGGTCGGTGCAAGGAAAGCGTCGAGCCGACCATCGGATGGTACGACCGGCGTCGGGGTGGGCCCGGGTGCCAGGCCGGGGGTGTGCGGGTACGGCGGGGCAAGGGGAGTGACGGTTCTGCGCCAGGCCGGCCCGCCGGTACCGGCCGTCCACCTGCGTTGACGCGAATCACTCGTACGGCGGCAACCCGGACACCAGTGCGTCAGCGGCCCGGACCGGGCGGTTCCCGCCCCCGGAAACACCACTGCGCCGGGCCGTCCGGGTGACCGGCCGGCCCGGCGCAGCGGGCTGCTCAGCTCTTCGCGGCCGCGGCCGCGGCCAGCGAGACCAGCACCAGCGTGGTCGAGGTCCCGGTCGGCTGCGGCTTCCAGCCGTCCTCCGACTTCGCCTTCCGCCAGATCTTCCCGTCGTACGCGACGGTCTCGATGCCCAGCTTCTGGGCCTGGGTCACCGCCCAGTGCGCCACCGCCCAGCCGCTCTGGCGCTCGGCGTCCGGCCCGGCGTCGGTGGAGGCGGTCGGGTCAGGGGTCAGCGAGACGGCGTTCTCGGCGCCCTTGACCGTGGACGAGTAGCCGCCGGCCGGGGTCACCGTGCGGCCGAACTCGCGGCGGACCCGGTCGCTCAGCACCTGGGTCCGGTCCGGCGGGGCGGCGGCCGGGGCGGTGGCGCCGGGGGCGGTGGCCGTCGGTGCCTCCTCGGCCTCGTCGGGCGCCGCGAAGTCGTGCACCACGCAGTTCAGCGAGGCCGCCTCGCGGCCCGTCAGTGCGGAGGCCAGCAGGGTGGCCTTGGTCTCGTGCTTGGCGTAGGCCTGCGGGTAGCCGCTCTTCTGCACCTGCTGGGCCGCGTCGGTCAGCGGCAGCCGGGTGTAGCCGGGGACCTTCACCAGGCCGTCGAGGAACTTGTTGGTCGCGTAGACCGGGTCCATGATCTGCTGCACGGTGCCCCAGCCCTGGGAGGGCCGTTGCTGGAACAGGCCGACCGAGTCCCGGTCGCCGCCGGTCAGGTTGCGGATCTTGGATTCCTGCATCGCGGTGGCCAGCGAGATGGTCACCGCCCGGTCCGGCAGGGCGCGGGAGTGCGCGACGGCGGCGATGGTCGCCGCGTTGGCCGCCTGCGGGATCTCCAGCTCGCCCTCGCCGGCCGGGGTCTTCACCGAGCAGCCCTCGGGGGTCAGCAGCTTCTGGTCGCGGAGCCAGAACAGCCCGACCGCCACCACGGCCAGCACCAGCAGGCCGATCAGCACCGCCCGCAGTCCGCGACGCCGCCGGGGCACCGTGCCGTCGTCCCGGCCGCCGCTCCTTCTCCTGGCCACCGCCGCCCCTCTCACCGAAACCGTGCTGTCCGGACCGGGGTTCCGGGCCGGGCATCCGAACCGACACCGTACCCACTCGGACGGGTGTGCGGTGACCGTCGGTTGCGGGTGACGGTGTCACAGCCCCGCTACGGCGGGGCCGCGCCGTGACCCGCCACCGGACTAGGCTGGGTGACCATGAGCAGCCCGAAGACGTCCCTGGACCTCACCCTCGACGGCGGCGCGCTGACCGCCCAGCTGGTGGACTTCCCCTCCGTCAGCGGCGACGAGCAGGCGCTCGCCGACGCCGTGGAGGCCGCCCTGCGCGCCTACCCGCACCTGACCGTCGACCGGTACGGCAACAACGTGGTGGCCCGCACCGACCTCGGCCGGGCCGAACGCGTGCTGCTCGCCGGGCACCTGGACACGGTGCCGATCGCCGACAACCTGCCCTCCTACGTCGAGGGCGACCTCCTCTACGGCTGCGGCACCTCCGACATGAAGTCCGGCGTGGCCGTCCAGCTCAGGCTCGCCGCCACCCTGCCGGAGCCCAACCGCGACCTCACCTTCGTGTTCTACGACTGCGAGGAGGTGGAGGCCCACCGCAACGGCCTCGGGCACCTCGTCCAGGCCCACCCCGACTGGCTGGCCGCCGACTTCGCCGTGCTGATGGAGCCCAGCCAGGCCACCGTCGAGGGCGGCTGCCAGGGCACCCTGCGCGCACAGGTCCGGCTCACCGGCGTGCGTGCCCACTCGGCCCGCAGCTGGCTCGGCGACAACGCCATCCACCACGCCGCCGAGGTGCTCGGCCGGCTCGCCGCGTACGAGCCGCGCCGGGTCGAGATCGACGGGCTGGAGTACCGCGAGGGCCTCAACGCGGTGCGGATCGACGGCGGGGTGGCCGGGAACGTCATCCCCGACGAGTGCGTGGTGACCGTCAACTTCCGGTTCGCCCCGGACCGCGACGAGGCCGCGGCCGAGAAGCACGTGCGCGAGGTCCTCGACGGCTACGAGGTCACGGTCACCGACTTCGCCCCGGGCGCGCTGCCCGGCCTCGCGCAGCCGGCCGCCCGGGCGTTCGTGGCCGCGACCGGCGGCACGGCCCGCGCCAAGTTCGGCTGGACCGACGTCGCCCGGTTCAGCGCGCTCGGCGTCCCGGCGGTCAACTACGGCCCGGGCGACCCGAACCAGGCCCACAAGCGGGACGAGCACTGCTCGCTCACCGCCATCGCCGAGACCGAGGAGCGGCTGCGCGCCTGGCTGACCGACTGAGGCGACAAGCGCATCAACGGCTGAACGCCACCTTCCGGTTGCCCAACCGACCTTTCACCGTTGCCTGAAAACCGGGATCGGCGGGCGTAGGGTTTCGTCATGACAGGCACTGGAGACGAAAAGCACTACGGACACGGTCCTGAGCAGGTGGGCGAGCCGCACCCGAAGAAGGCGTGGCCCGAGAAGCAGAAGGGCCCGGTGCTGGTGCGCCGGGACCAGGTCGGCGAGAGCACGACGGACCAGCGCCTGCTGGACACCACCGGCCCGACCGACTGGCTGCACACCGACCCCTGGCGGGTCCTGCGGATCACCTCGGAGTTCGTCGAGGGCTTCGGCGCGCTGGCCGAACTCCCGCCCGCGATCAGCGTCTTCGGCTCCGCCCGGACCCCGGTCGACTCGACCGAGTACGCGGCGGGCGTGGCGATCGGACGGGCGCTGGCCGAGGCCGGCTACGCGGTGATCACCGGGGGCGGCCCCGGGGCGATGGAGGCGGCCAACCGGGGCGCCTCGGACGCCGGCGGGCTCAGCGTCGGGCTCGGCATCGAGCTGCCCTTCGAGCAGGGGCTCAACGAGTTCGTCGACCTCGGGCTGAACTTCCGCTACTTCTTCGTCCGCAAGACGATGTTCGTGAAGTACGCCCAGGGGTTCGTCGTCCTGCCCGGCGGCCTCGGCACGCTGGACGAGCTGTTCGAGGCGCTCACCCTGGTGCAGACGAAGAAGGTCACCCGCTTCCCGGTGATCCTCTTCGGCAGCGAGTACTGGGGCGGGCTGGCCGACTGGCTGAAGAACACCCTGGTCGCGCAGGGCAAGGCCGCCCCGCACGACCTGGAGCTCTTCCACATCACCGACGACATCGACGAGGTCCTGAAGATCCTCGCCGACGCCCGCCGGCCGGTGAACGAGATCTAGGCCCTGCCCGGCGCGCCTCTCAGGCCAACCCCCGGCGGGCGACCGCCGGGGGGCGGCTGCCGCGGATCGAGGCGACCATGTCCAGCACCTGCCGGGTCTCCGCCACCTGGTGCACCCGGTACACCCGGGCGCCCAGCCAGGCGGAGACCGCGGTGGTCGCCAGCGTGCCGAGCAGCCGCCGGTCCACCGGCAGGTCCAGGGTCTCGCCGACGAAGTCCTTGTTGGAGAGCGAGACCAGCACGGGGAACCCGGTCGCCGTCATCTCCGGCAGCCGCCGGGTCGCCTCCAGCGAGTGCCGGGTGTTCTTGCCGAAGTCGTGCCCCGGGTCGATGACCACCGCGTCCCGCCGCACGCCGAGCCCCACCGCCCGCTCGGCCAGCCCGACGGTCACCCGCAGGATGTCCGCCATCACGTCCGGGTACCCGGTCCGGTGCGGTCGGGTCCGCGGCTCGGCGCCGCCCGCGTGGGTGCAGACCAGCCCGGCGTCGTACCGGGCGGCCACCTCGGCCAGCCGCGGGTCCACCCCGCCCCAGGCGTCGTTCAGCAGGTCCGCGCCGACCTCGCAGACCGCCTCGCCGACCTCGTGCCGCCAGGTGTCGACGCTGATCACGGCCCCCGGGTGGCGCTTGCGCAGCTCCGCCACGAACGGCACGGTGCGCCTCAGCTCCTCCTCGACGGTGACCTCGTCGCCCGGCCCGGCCTTCACCCCGCCGATGTCCAGGATCGCGGCGCCCTCGGCCATCGCGCGGTCGGCGGCGGCGAACGCCGCCTCGTCGGCGAAGGTGGCGCCCTTGTCGAAGAACGAGTCAGGAGTCCGGTTGACGATCGCCATGATCACCAGCTCGTCGTCGCCGAATTCCCGTGGTCCCAGGCGCAGTGCCACCGATGTCTCCTCCACAGCTGCTGCGAGTGCGATGATGGCCCCCGGCCCATCGGGACCATGATCCCACTCCTGTCGGGGCCGGCCGGAAAATCGGGAGGACCGCTCGTGTTCTGGGTGATCGTGGTGGCGATGGCCGTGGTGGTCGGCGGCGCCGCGCTGGTGGCGCTGGGCGGGGGCGGCTCGCTGCCGGAGGCGGTGCACGACCGGATCGCCGCCGGGCTGCCGCAGGACCGCCCGCTCGGTCAGGAGGACGTCGAGGCGATCCGCCTGCCGATGGCCGTCCGCGGCTACCGGATGGACGAGGTGGACGACGTGCTCGACCGGCTGGGCGTCGAACTCGCCTACCGCGACGCGCGGATCGTCGAGCTGGAGGCGCTCGCCGCCGTGCGCGGCGCGGTGGAGGCCGCCGACCGCCCCGGCACGGGCGCCGAGCCGCTGCCCGGCCTGGAGGACTTCGCCAAGGTCGTCGAGCCCGCCGTCGTCCTCACCAAGGCTCCCGCCGGCCCGGAGGACGCGGAGCCGGCGGACGGCCGGTGAGCGCCGACGCGGACGTCGCGGCCGATGCCCCGACGGACGCCCCGACCGGTGGCGCCGTCGTCGGCCCGGACGGCCTGCGCCGCTGCGCCTGGGGCGACTCGGCGGACGACTACCGCACCTACCACGACACCGAGTGGGGCCGCCCGGTCCACGGCGACGACGCCCTGTTCGAGCGGGTCTGCCTGGAGGCCTTCCAGTCCGGGCTCTCCTGGATCACCATCCTGCGCCGCCGCGAGGGCTTCCGGTCCGCCTTCGCGGGCTTCGAGATCGCGAGGGTCGCGGAGTTCGGCGAGGCCGACGTCGAGCGGCTGCTCGGCGACACCGGGATCATCCGCAACCGGGCCAAGATCGAGGCGTCGATCGCCAACGCCAGGGTCGCCCGCGACCTGGACGGCGGGCTGGACGCGCTGATCTGGCAGTTCGCCGGAGACCCGGACCGGCCGGCCCCCCGCTCGACGGGCGAGGTACCGGCCGTCACGCCCGAGTCGACGGCACTGGCCAAGGCGCTGAAGAAGGAGGGCTTCCGGTTCGTCGGCCCGACCACCGCCTACGCCCTGATGCAGGCCTGCGGGCTGGTCGACGACCACCTCGCCGACTGCCACGTCCGGTCCGTCCTCGACGGGACGCGGCCCGGGGCGTAGCGCGCGGTCGCCGGCGGACCTGCCGGCGGGCGGGCGGTCCGGCGGGCCGTGCGCCGGTCAGCGCCCCAGGTACTGCGGCTTCTCCTTGGCGATGAAGGCGCGGACCGCGATCCGGTGGTCCTCGCTGTCGCCGGCCAGCGTCTGCAGCTCGTCCTCCTTGTCGAGCAGCTCGCTCAGCGTGTGCGCGGCGCCGTACGCCAGAGACTCCTTGATCGCGCCGTACGCCACGGTCGGGCCATCGGCCAGCTCCTTGGCGAACACCCGTGCGGTGGCGGCCAGTTCGGCGGCCGGAACCACCTTGGTGGCCAGCCCCAGCTCCATCGCCTCGGCGGCCTTCACGGTGCGCGGCAGCATCAGCAGCTCGGTCGCCCGGGCGTGTCCGACCAGCCGCGGCAGCGTCCAGGACGCGCCCGAGTCGGCGGTCAGGGCGATACCGGCGAAGGCGGTGTTGAAGCCGGCCGTCTCCGAGACGATCCGGAAGTCGCAGGCGAAGGCCAGCGAGGCGCCCGCGCCGGCCGCCACCCCGCCCACCGCCGCCACGGTCGGCTTGCGCATCCCGGCCAGCGCCCGCAGCAGCGGGTTGTAGTGCTCGGCGACGGTCTTCAGCGCGCCCTCGCCGGTCTCCTCGGCCTGCCGGAGCCGGCCCAGGTGCTCCTTGAGGTCCTGGCCGACGCAGAACGCCCGGTCGCCCGCGCCGGTGAGCAGGACGGCCCGCACCGCCGGATCCTCGGCGGCGGCCGTCACGGTGTCACGCAGAGCCACCTTGGTGGGTACGTCCAGCGCGTTCATCGCCTCCGGGCGGTTGATGGTGATGACGGCCAGGCCGCCGTCCAGCTCGTACAGCACGGAATCGGACATGGGGCGAGGGCTCCCTTGCTCGTCGCGCGGTGATCGCACGGTGGTCGTGGGCTGCCAGGATGCCGGAGTGCGGGGCCGGCTGGGGAGTGTGAGGTATCGCACCTTCCGGCGGCGGACTGATCACCGCCGCGCCGGGGCTTATGGCGGGAAATGCGCCGGTTGGGGGCGGTCCGGCCGAGGTTGCACCGAGAGTGATGTTGGTCATCAGGCCGTGGCATGCGGGATAATGGCTTCCGATCAATGCGTTCGATACCGGCGGTGGACGGACTGCCGGTGCGTAGCTGAGCGTTGCAGGAAGGGGAACGAGCATGGCGGCCATGAAGCCGCGGACGGGTGACGGCCCGCTCGAAGTCACCAAAGAGGGGCGGGGCATCATCATGCGCGTTCCGCTCGAAGGCGGCGGACGCCTCGTGGTGGAGCTCACGCCTGACGAGGCCGACGCCCTCGGTGAGGCCCTGAAGAAGGCCTGCGGCTGACCGCAGCAGGTGCTCGCCATCTCCTGGAGATGTGCCACCGGCCCGGGTCCGACGATCACGTCGGCCCGGGCTCGGCCGTTCCCGGGCCGCTACGGGCCCTGGGAGCCCGCCGCGCGGCCCCCGGGCCCCCCGGGTCGGCCCTCAGCGTTTGACGGCGCAGAGCAGCCCGTCCGAGACCGGCAGCAGCGCCGGCAGCAGCTTCTCGCTCTCCCGGACGTCGCGCACCAGGTCGCGGACCGACCGGGTCTGCGGGTCCTGCTGCTCCGGCTCGGCCAGCCGGCCCTCCTGGAAGACGCCCTCGAAGCAGACCATCCCGCCCGGCCGCAGCAGCCGCAGCGACTCCGCCAGGTACTCCTGTGACTCCGCCGGGTCGCCGTCGCAGAACACCAGGTCGTACTGGCCGTCGGCGAGCCGCGGCAGCACCTCCAGGGCCCGGCCCGGTATGAACCGCGAGCGGTTGGCCGCGAAACCGGCGGCCTGGTACGCCTCCCTGGCCAGCTGCTGGCGGACCGGTTCGGAGTCGACGGTGGTGAGCACGCCGTCCGGCCGCATCCCGCGCAGCAGGTAGACCCCGGAGACGCCCGTCCCGGTGCCGATCTCGGCCACCGCCTTGGCGTCCAGCGCGGCCGCGAGCAGCCGGAGGCAGGCGCCTCCGCTGGGTCCGATCGCCCTGATTCCGGTCCGCGCGGACTGTGCCCGGGCGTAGGTCAGCACCGCGTCCTCGCCGACGTAGGTGTCCGCGAGAGCCGCATGCGCGGGCCCGAACTCGCTGATGGCTGCCTCTTTCGGAGCCCCGGGTGGCGGCCCGGCGCCTAGCGGATGTCGATATTTCCTGCCACAGATTACTGGCCGGGCGGGAACCGCGTACGGCGGCGGGCCGTTGGTGAGGCAGGGACCGGGGGAACAGGAGGTTCCCGGGCCTGTTCTCCGGCTTGACGGTCGCGGGCACTTTTATCCGGGCTTGACGGGTGAGGTGGATATGGTGGTGGCCCTGCTGGGCAGAAGAGCCGACCGAGGAGGTGTGGCCGAGGGCGACGTCCCTGTGCGGCGGCACTCCCGCGGCACCGCGTCGGCCCGTACGCCGAAGCCCGTGATGAACCAGCCTGCGCACTCCACTCCGGACCAGCCGGCCGCCGCGCCCCAGACGCCGGCCGCCGGTACCGCCGAGGCCCCCGCCCTCGCGACCTTCGCCGAGGGCCCCGACGCGCAGACCTGGACTCCGCCCAGCTGGGAGGAGATCGTCGAGGCCCACAGTGCCCGTGTCTACCGCCTCGCCTACCGGCTGACCGGTAACCAGCACGACGCCGAGGACCTCACCCAGGAAGTCTTCGTCCGGGTGTTCCGTTCGCTGTCCACGTACACCCCCGGCACGTTCGAGGGCTGGCTGCACCGGATCACCACCAACCTGTTCCTGGACATGGTCCGCCGACGCCAGCGCATCCGCTTCGACGCGCTCGGTGACGACGCGGCCGAGCGGCTGGCCTCGCGCGAGCCCAGCCCGGCCCAGCACTTCAGCGACACCCACTTCGACGCCGACGTCCAGCAGGCGCTGGACACCCTGGCGCCCGAGTTCCGGGCCGCCGTGGTGCTCTGCGACATCGAGGGACTCTCCTACGAGGAGATCGCCGCGACGCTCGGCGTGAAGCTCGGTACCGTCCGCAGCCGCATCCACCGCGGCCGCTCGCACCTGCGTGCCGCGCTCAAGCACCGCGCACCCGGTGCCGCCCCCGGCCGTGAGCGCCGCGGCGGCGGTGCCGACGAGCCGGTGCCGGTCGGCGCCGTCGCCGGTGAGGCCGCGGTCGCGCCGGGCGGTCGCGGACGGAGGCGGTCGTGAGCGCAACCGGCCGGTCAGGACCGGGCCACTCCGACGTGCCCGGCCGGGCCGCGGCCCGCCGGGGCGGCTGGGCCGCCCTGGGGCGGCGCGGCCACGACGGGACCGACCCCTCCGGGGAACCGCAGCCGGAACGCGGCCAGGCCGGAGCGCCGGGCGAGCCCGCGCTGCGCGCCGTCGCGGTCCGCCCGGGCGAGCCGGCCGCCGAGGAGCACCATCTCGGTGAGCGGCTCTCCTCCTTCGTCGACGGCGAACTCGGCCACGACTCGCGCGACCGCGTCCAGGCCCATCTGGCGACCTGTCCGCAGTGCCTCGCCGAGGCCGACGAGGGCCGCGCCGTCAAGCACCTCCTCACCCGCACCGGTACGCCCGGCCCGTCGTCGGCGCTGATGGCCCGGCTGATGGCCGTCGGCGCGCTCCCGGAGGACGAGCGGTCGCCGGTCGACCGCCCGGGCCGGGACGACGACGACCTGCCCGGCGGCGGGCTGCCGGCCGCCGGGACGCTCGGCGGCAGCCGGCTGAACGGCGGTTCGTTCGGCCGCGGGGCCGGCGCCTCCTTCGGAGCGGGCGCGCTGGGCGCCGACGCGCCGCTGCCCGGGGTCGACCCGCGGGCGTTCGGTCGCGGCGGTGCGGTCCTGCGCCCGCTGATGGGCCGGCGGACCGCCCGCCCGACGGCCCCGGTCGGGCCGCAGCCACTGGCCGCGGCTGCCCCGGTGGTCCGGCAGGTCCCGCCGCGCGGGCGCCGCTTCGTCTTCGCCGCCGCCGGCGCCTTCTCGGTCGCCGCGGTGACGCTCGGCGGGGTCGGCGGCTTCGCCGGCCCGGGCGACGAGCAGCACGGCACCACGATCAGCCCGGCCGGCGGCAACGGCCGCGGCGGCGGGCTGGTCCCCATGAACGCGCAGGTACCGGTGGACTTCCCGGTCCGCCCGGTGGCGGTCACCCGGGGCGCGACCCCGCCGCACGAGGTGCCGGAGCGCACCCCGAGCTCCGGGATGGCCGGGCTGCACCACGAGAACAGATAGGCGGCGGTGGCCCCTGCGGTCACGGTCATCGGCGGGTCTTCACCACGGCTTCATCACACCGGGGTCATGAACCCGCCGATGGCCATTACCCTGTGAGGGACGTTGTCCGATCGCGAGCTTAGGGAGCTTTGGTGTTCAGTGACGTGGGCACACTGGAGGTCCTGACCCTGGCCATCATGGCCATCGTGATCTTCGGTCCGGACAAGCTGCCGAAGCTGATCCAGGACACCATGGGCTTCATCCGGAAGATCCGTTCCTTCGCCGACACGGCGAAGGAGGACATCCGCAGCGAGCTCGGTCCCGAGTTCAAGGACTTCGAGTTCGAGGACCTCAACCCGAAGACCTTCGTCCGCAAGCAGCTCATGGGCGGCGAAGAGGACCCGCTGGGCCTCAAGGACATGCGGGACAGCCTCGACATCCGCTCGGTGCTGGACGACAAGCCCGCCGCCGCCGTGAACGGCCACGGCCGGTCCGGATCCGTCTCGATGGACAAGTCCTCGGTCACGGCCCCGGTGGCCGCCACCGCCGGCTCCCCGCTGCAGCCCGGCGAGCGCCCCCCGTTCGACCCGGACGCCACCTGAGCGGTGCTTCGCCCGCTCGCCTCCGGGGCGTTCCGGCCCGGCGCCGACGGTCGGTGCCCCCTCGTTCCCGCGTCGTTCCCGCGCTTCGGCGCCGGCCCCGCGCTCACCCTCCCGGCGCCCGTCCGACGACACCACCGCCCCGCCCGCCCGCACGGCTGAGCGGGGCGGCGACGTGTGCGCCGCTATTGTGCTGATTGTTCCCGCTGTGCCGTCTGTCACTTTCCGGTCCGTTCCGGACCGAAGACGGTCGGTGGGGACGCCGCGGTACGCCACGATGGGAGCGCGCCACGGCAGGGATACGTGTGTTTGAGGAGGCCCGGGGATGGACGCGACGAGTCAGGCGGTGGGGACGGCCACGGCCGGCGGACCGGTGGTCGGCGGACAGGCGGGCCCGGCGGACCCGCTGATGCCGTACCTGTCCGCGGACTTCCCGTGGTACGGCCTGGACGACGGCTGGAGCGGCCGCCGCTACCTGCAGCCCGGCGGGCCCGGCGCCGCCGGCGGTCCGCGCGCGGGGGCGGCCCGGGGCTCCGTCGACTACGGCAGCCTGGGCCACGGCGAGGAGCCGGCCCGCCAGTACGAGCCGCGGGACGTCCGGAAGTTCGCCGTCGTCGTGACGGTGGCCCGCCGGGACAGCCGCCGCAGCGCCGACAACACCGGGACCCTGGAGGCGACGTCCGCCTCCTCGGCCGCCTGGCTGGCCGGCTCCGGCCTGCTCGCGGCCACCTGGCCGGGGCAACTGGACCGCTCGCGGCGCCAGGACTGGCTGGAGCAGCAGTCCGCGCTCGCCTGGGACCTCGCCGACGACCTGGCCGGCCCCGGCTGGTCCACCCTCAGCCTTCCGGTCAACGGGCTGCCGCAGCCGTTCCGCTACCGCGAGTCCGAGTACGGGTGGGTGCTGGCGGGCGAGGCCCCCGGCGTCCTGCTCGGCGCCTACGGCCGGGGCGTCAGCGCCTACGGCGCCGGCTTCGCCACCGTCCCCGACCTGACCGCCTACACCCGCCCGTAGGCGCGCCCGCGACGAAGCCGCACGGAAGGAGCCCGCCGGTCTCCCGGCGGGCCCCTTCACGCCCTCACGGCCGCACCACCGACGTGGCGGCGCGTCAGAACTTGTTCTTCGGGGTGAGGCCGAGGGAGAGGCCGGAGAGACCGCGCTGGCGGCCGCCGAGCTTGCCGGCGACGGCGCGGAGGGCGGCAGCGGCCGGGGAGTCGGGGGCGGCCAGGACGACCGGGCGACCGTCGTCGCCGCCCTCGCGCAGCCGGACGTCGATCGGGATCGAGCCGAGCACCGGGACGGTGGCGCCGACGGTGCGGGTGAGCGCGTCCGCGACGATCTGGCCGCCGCCGGTGCCGAACACGTCGATCATCTCGTCGCAGTGCGGGCACGGCATGCCGGACATGTTCTCGATCACGCCGACGATCTTCTGGTGGGTCTGCACCGCGATGGTGCCGGCCCGCTCGGCCACCTCGGCGGCGGCCATCTGCGGGGTGGTGACGATCAGGATCTCCGCGTTGGGGACCAGCTGGGCCACCGAGATCGCGATGTCGCCGGTGCCGGGCGGCAGGTCCAGCAGCAGGACGTCCAGGTCGCCCCAGTACACGTCGGCCAGGAACTGCTGGAGTGCGCGGTGCAGCATCGGACCGCGCCAGACCACCGGGGTGTTGCCCGGGGTGAACATGCCGATCGAGATGACCTTCACGCCGTGCGCCTGCGGCGGCATGATCATGTCCTGGACCTGGGTCGGCCGGCCCTCGACGCCCAGCATGCGCGGCACGCTGTGGCCGTAGATGTCGGCGTCCACGACGGCGACCTTCAGGCCGTCCTCGGCCATCGCGGCCGCGAGGTTGACCGTCACCGAGGACTTGCCGACGCCGCCCTTGCCGGAGGCGACCGCGTAGACCCGGGTCAGCGTGCCGGGCTTGGCGAACGGGATCTCCCGCTCGGGGGCGCCGCCGCGCAGCAGCTGCGAGAGCTCCTTGCGCTGCTCGTCGCTCATGACGTCGAGCTCGACCTCGACCCCGGTCACCCCGGGGACCCGGCCGACCGCCTCGCGGACGCGGGCGGTGATGGTGTCGCGCATCGGACAGCCGGAGACCGTCAGGTAGACCGCGACGCGCACGGCGCCGCCCTCGTCGATCCCGACCGATTTCACCATGCCGATCTCGGTGATCGGGCGGTTGATCTCCGGGTCGTTGACGGTCGCAAGCGCCTGGCGTACGGACTCCTCCGTGACGCCGGCCGCGACCTCTGTCTCGTTGGCCATGCCTTGATGGTACGGCGCCGGGAAGGGTGCTTAACCGGTCGGTAGCGTGCCGCAGGTCACAGCACGTCCGAGGTCTCCCGGCGCTCGTCGATCTCCTTGAGCAGCGCCTGGAGTTCGGAGCGGAGGAAGTCGCGGGTGGCGACCTCTCCGAGGCCCTGGCGGAGCGCGGCCACCTCGCGGGTGAGGTACTCGGTGTCGGCGATGTTGCGGTCGCTGCGGGCGCGGTCCTGCTCCATGTTGACGCGGTCCCGGTCGGCCTGGCGGTTCTGTGCCAGCAGGATCAGCGGCGCCGCGTACGAGGCCTGGAGCGAGAGCATCAGGGTGAGGAAGATGAACGGGTAGTCGTCGAAGTGCACCTGGTCCGGCAGCACGGTGTTCCAGCCCACCCACACGATCACGACGATGGTCATCCAGACGATGAACCGCCCGGTGCCGAGGAAGCGCGCGATCCGCTCGGAGAGCTTGCCGAAGGCCTCCGGGTCGTACGTCGGCAGGGTGATCAGGCCGGGGCGGGTGGTGCGCGGCTGGTCGAGCCGGGCGCGGCCGCCTCCGGACGGGGGTTCGGTGCGCTGGACGCGGCCGCGTTCGCGGGCGCGCACCTCGCGCAGCTGGCGCAGCTCGCCCTGCAGGCGCTGGCGGGGCGAGTCGTCCCGTCGGCCCTTGCGGTCAGCGTCCACCGGTCACCTCTCTCTCGTCGGCCGGCCCGTGCGGGGCGGCCTCGCGCCAGTCCTCGGGCAGCAGGTGGTCGAGCACGTCGTCGACGGTCACCGCGCCGACCAGGTGGTCGGCCTCGTCGACCACGGGGGCGGCGACCATGTTGTACGTCGCCAGGTAGCTGGTGACCAGCGTCAGCGGGGTGTCCGGCGGCAGCGGGTCCAGGTCGTCGTCCACCAGCGAGCCGACCAGGGTGTACGGGGGTTCGCGCAGCAGCCGCTGGAAGTGCACGGTGCCCAGGTACTTGCCGGTCGGCGTCTCGTTGGGCGGGCGGCAGACGAAGACCTGCGCGGCCAGCGCGGGCTTGTTGTCGGAGACCCGCACCCGGGCCAGCGCCTCGGCCACCGTGGCGTTCGGCTCCAGCACGATCGGCTCGGTGGTCATCAGGCCGCCGGCGGTGTTCTCCTCGTAGGTGAGCAGGCGGCGGACGGGCTCTGCCTCCTCCGGTTCCATCAGCTGGAGCAGCCGCTCGGCCTCGTCGCCGGGCAGTTCGGAGAGCAGGTCGGCGGCGTCGTCCGGGTCCATCGCCTCCAGGACGTCGGCGGCCCGTTCGTCCTTGAGCTTGCCGATGATCTCGACCTGGTCGTCCTCGGGCAGCTCCTCCAGGACGTCGGCGAGCCGTTCGTCGTCGAGTGCGGCGGCGACCTCGGCGCGGCGCTTGGCGGAGAGGTGGTGCATGACGTTGGCGAGGTCGGCGGCGCGCAGCTGGTCGAAGGTCGCGAGCAGGTTGGCGGCGCCCTGGTTCTCCTCGGCGAGGGCGAAGCCGGTGACGTCCTTCCAGTCCAGGGTGAGCGTCTCGCCCTTGGACTTGCGCAGCCGACCGGGCCGGCCGACCTGGACGAAGACCTTGCTGATCTCCCACTCGCGCAGCCGGGTCTGGACCATCGCGACGTCCAGGACGGTGACGTCCTGGTCGGACTTGCTCCAGGTGACGATGCGGTCCAGCAGTTCGCCGAGGACGAGCGTCTCGGACGTGCGCTGTTCGAAGCGGCGCATGTTGATCACGCCGGTGGTCAGCACCTGGCCGGATTCCAGGCTGGTCACCCGGGTCATCGGGAGGAAGATCCGGCGGCGGCCGATCACTTCGACCACGAGTCCGAGCACCCGGGGCGGTCGGCCACCGAGGCGGAGCGTGACCACGACGTCCCGGACCCGGCCGACCTGGTCGCCGTTCGGGTCGAAGACGGCGATGCCGGAGAGGTGGGAGATGAAGACCCGGCTGCCTGCCCCTGCCATGGACTCCCTCGCTCGCTCGACGCTCCGGTCGGGCGCGCGGGCACGCCCCGTGGCCAAGGCTACGCGGGGACCCGCGACCGGGCTCGGTGGAAACCCGGGCGAACCGGGCACGGGCGCGCCGCCGGGGACGCCGGGGCCGCCGGAGGGTGGCTGCGGGCCGGGGGTGCGCCGGGGGCCGGGGGGCTCGCCGCGGCGGGGAGGCTCAGCCCTTGCGGCGCTTGAACAGCAGCTTCGGCAGGCCGGCGGGGATCGGCTGCCGGGTGGTGGCCGGGGTGGGCATCGGGGCGGTGGCGTGCGAGGCGTCCGGCATCGCACCCGGCTGCTCGGTGAGCACGCCGTCGGCCGAGCCGGCCGGCTCCAGCCGGAGCACCCGGCACTCGCGGGCCCACCGGTCGGTGACGGTGTCGGTGTCGGGGGCGTTCAGCCGCTTGCCCTTGAGCTCCTCGACGGCGCCCAGCCAGGCCTCGCTCCCCGGGGCCAGCTCGACCACGCGGGCCGGCCAGCCGGTCAGCCGGCCGCCCTTGTCCTTGCTGCGGACGGTCACCACCGCGCCCGCCCCGCCGGTCAGTCCGTGCAGCGGCTGTTCGGCGCCGTCGCCGACCACCACCACCGCGCCGTCGTGCCAGGCGTGCCAGACGGCCCGGCCGTGCTCCTGACCGTCCGCCCGGACCCAGAGCAGCCCCGACTTCTTCGCGGCCTCCTCCAGCAGGGCCCGGTCGAGGAAGTCGTCGGCGGTCGCGGCTGCGGCAGGCGTACGGTCCATGGCGCACAGCGTACGGCCTGAGCCGTCCGGGCGATGTCTCGCGGTTCGGGCGACAGTTCCGTCGGTGCGGCACGGGCCTTACGGTAGGAGTCGCCCGCCCGCAGCCCGCCCTGCAGCCCGCCCTGCAGTCCTTCCTGAACCGCACCCCTCACTCCGAAGCAGAGGAGCGTCGTGCCCGCCGTCCGGCCAGAGTCTGCCCCCGCCACCGTCGCCGCCGTCACCGCCCCCACCGGTACCGTCGCGGCCCCCGCGCAGCCGCTCCCCAGGTTCGACCTGCTGCTGCTCGCGGTCTCGGTCGCGGGCATCTCGCTCTCCGCACCGCTGATCAGCGCCACCGCCGCGCCGGCCCTGGCGATCGCCTTCTGGCGCAACGTCATGTCGGTCGGCGTGCTCGGCCCGTACGCGCTGCTGCGCCACCGGGCGGAGCTGCGCGGGATCTCCCGGCGGGCGCTGCTGCTGGCCGTGGCGGCCGGCGCCCTGCTCGCCGTCCACTTCGCGCTCTGGATGCCCAGCCTGCGGATGACCTCGGTCGCGTCGGCGACCGCCCTGGTCACCACCACCCCGCTCTGGACCATCCTGCTGATGCGGCTGCTCGGGGTGCGGGCGCCGCGGATGGTCTGGCTCGGCATGGCGGTGGCCTTCGCCGGGGTCCTGGTGCTCACCGGTGTCGACCTCTCGCTCTCGCCGCGCGCCCTGGCCGGGGACGCGCTGGCGCTCGGCGCGGGCCTGGCCGCCGCCGGGTACGTGCTGCTCGGCGCCGAGGTCCGCCGGACCGTCAGCACCACCGCGTACACGCTGGTCTGCTACGCCACCACCGGCGCGGTCCTGCTGGCGGTCTGCCTGGTGGCCGGGACGCCGCTGTCCGGCTGGTCGGCCGGGGCCTGGTGGCAGATCGTGCTGCTGATGGTCACCGCCCAGCTGCTGGGCCACTCGCTCAGCAACCGGGTCGTGCGCACCCTCGGGCCCTCGGTCACCTCCACGTCGGTCCTGCTGGAGACCCCGGGCGCCGCGCTGATCGCGGCGCTCTGGCTCGGCCAGTGGCCCCCGGTCGCCGCGTACCCGGCGGTGGTGCTGATCCTGCTGGGCCTGGTGCTGGTCGCGCGCGCCGGTCGTCGGTAGCCGACAGCCGCCCGGTGGCCGGTCGGTGGCCGGTCACCGGTGCCCGCCCCGGACCCGCTGCGGGCGGCGGGCCCCGCCCGGGCCCTACAGCCAGCCGTTGCGACGGAAGCCGCGGTACATCCCGACGCAGATCAGCACCACGCTGCCGAGCACCATCGGATAGCCGTACCGGTGGTGCAGTTCCGGCATGTAGTCGAAGTTCATGCCGTACACGCCGGTGATCATGGTCGGCACGGCGAAGATCGCCGCCCAGGCGGTGATCTTGCGCATGTCCTCGTTCTGCGCCACCGAGACCTGCGCCAGGTTGGCCTGGAGCAGCGAGTTCAGCAGTTCGTCGAAGCCGTGCACCTGCTCGGTGACCCGGGCGAGGTGGTCGGCGACGTCCCGGAAGTACTTCTGGATCTCCGGGTCGACCAGCCGCTGCAGCGGCTCCGACAGCTGCTGCATGGGCCGCAGCAGCGGCGCCACCGCCCGCTTGAACTCCAGGACCTCGCGCTTGAGCTGGTAGACCCGGCCCACGTCGGTGCCCCGGCCGCCCCGGTTGGAGAAGACGTCGAACTCGATCTCGTCCACGTCGGTCTGCAGCCGGTCGGCGACCAGCAGGTAGTTGTCCACCACCTGGTCGGCGATCGCGTGCAGCACCGCCGACGGGCCCTTGCCGAGCAGCCCGGAGCCGTCCGCGTCGGCCTCCAGCCGGTGCCGCAGCTCCTTGAGCGAGCTGTGCCCGCCGTGCCGGACGGTGATCACGAAGTCCCGCCCGGCGAACACCATCAGCTCGCCGGTCTCGACCACCTCGCTGGTCGGCGTGAGCTGGTCGTGGTCGACGTACCGGATCGTCTTGAAGACGGCGAACAGCACGTCGTCGTACCGCTCGACCTTCGGCCGCTGGTGGGCGTGCACCGCGTCCTCGACCGCCAGCGGGTGCAGTCCGAACCGCTGGGCGATCCCCTCGAACTCGGCCTCGGTCGGCTCGTGCAGCCCGATCCAGCTGAACGAGCCCGCGCCGTCCGGGAGTTGCTTCGAGGCCTTGACCAGTCGGGCCGCCTCGCGCGGGCTGCAGCTCTCCCCCAGCCGCTTGCCGTCCTGGTAGACCGCGCAGTCCACCACCGCGGACGGGGTCTGGCCCGGGTGGATCGTGTCGAACAGTCCCGACGCGGAACGGCGGCGGTTGGTGCGGACGGCTGCGCGCAGGCTGTTGATCATCGACATGGCAGGCTCCCTGGGGCAGGAGCCGCCGCACGGCGGCGCGGTGACGGATGGCCGTGGTGCGACGGCGGAGGAACACCGATGGAATCCGGCGCCTGTGGTCGGTCCTCGGCCTTGCTGGGGCGCGCGAGACGGAACGACCGGACGTCGGTGGGGTGCTCTCCCGGCCGGACCGGAGACCGCCGTGACGTTCGCACGGGGGGCTGGTCCAGCTGCTGCCGAGATTTCTCAGGCCCGCTGTTTCAGCCCGCGTGGCGAGGGGTACGGGGAAGGCGTCCGGGCCGGGTAGAGCTGCCGGTACTGCATGGTCGGCTGGTATCCACCGCAACCACCTCCTTCGCGCCGCTGCCCCGGAGGAGCAAGGATCCCCGGTAGCCAGTCGCTCACACTAACATCTGACCGGCCGTCGCCGCTCCGGTGTTCGCATGACGGCCGTGCCGACGGCGCGCGGCGCGCGGGTTACGCTCACCGGCATGGCGCACGACTTCCCGCTCTTCGGCGACCCGTCCTCGGACTCCGGTGACTCCTCCCCGGCCCCCGGCGGCACCGGCCTCTCCCGCGACGCGGTGCTGGCCGCCGTCGAGGCCCGGCTGCTCACCACCTTCGGCGAACCGAGCGGCCGCGCCGCCGTCACCTTCCTCGGTGCCGACCGGATCGAGGTGCTGCGCTTCGGCCCCGACGCCGAGGGGCTGGTCCGCTACGCCACGCTCGGGATGGCCGCCGCGCCGATGACCGACCCGACCGCCGCGGTCGCCGACCCGGTCCGCGGTCCGCGCGCCGAGCTGGTCCTGACGGTTCGTGGGGGGCGTGACAGCGTGCTCCGCACGCTGGCCACCTTCGCGGCGACGCCGCAGGTCGAGGGGCTGGTCCCGGCCCCCGGCGGGTCGCTGGACCTCGGTGCCCCGCTCTGGGACGGCGCGCCGTTCACCTCGGTGCTGGCCGCCGAGCCCGGCGGTCTGGTCGAGGACCTGGCGCTGGACGAGCCGGCCGACCCGGTCCGCTTCCTGCCGCTGCTGCCGATGACCCCCAACGAGGCCGGCTGGAAGCGGGTGCACGGCGCGGCGGCGCTGCAGGAGCGCTGGCTCCAGCACGGCACCGACCTGCGCGACCCGGACCGCCGCGGCGTCCGGCTGGACTGACGGCCCGCCACGGGGCGTGCGGCGGGCGCCCGCACCGCGTCGGACCCGCCTCGCGCCGGCGCGAGGACCGGCGGGCGATCAGCCGCCGATCGGCTTCGCGCCGGTGGCCTGCCCGACCAGCGCCTCGTAGACGGCGGGATCGGTGGTGTGCGCGCCGAGCCGGACCGTCTTGCGGGTGCCGTGGTAGTCGCTGGACCCGGTGGTCAGCAGTCCCAGCTCGGCCGCCAGCCCGCGCAGCCGGAGCCGGGCCGGCTCGTCGTGGTCGATGTGGTCGACCTCCATCCCGGCCAGCCCGGCCGCCGCGAGGTCGGCGATGACCTGGTCGGAGACGGTCCGTCCGCGCTTCACCGCTCCCGGGTGGGCGAACACCGGCACCCCGCCGGCCGCCCGGACCAGCCGGACCGCCGTCACGGGGTCCGTCTCGTGCTTGGGGACGTCCGCCCGCCCGCCGTTGGCCAGCCACTCCGCGGTGAACGCGTCCGAGACCTCCGCGACCACGCCCGCCTCGACCAGGGCGCTGGCGATGTGCGGCCGGCCCACCGAGCCGGCTCCCGCGATCCGCTGCACCTGCTCCCAGCTGATGTCCGCGCCCAGTGCGCGGCAGCGCTCGACGATCGCCTCGCCGCGCTGGAACCGGTCGGTGCGCACCAGTTCGCGCTCGGCCGCGAAGGCCGGCTCGGCGGGGTCGAACAGGTAGGCCAGCAGGTGCATCGAGATGCCGTCCACCGCGCAGGAGAGCTCCGCGCCGGGGACGAGCCGCAACCGGGTGCCGGCGGGAAGCGCGTGCACCGCGTCGGCCGCCTCGGTGTGGCCCGCCACCGTGTCGTGGTCGGTCAGGGCGACCACGTCCAGCCCGGCCGCCACCGCAGCCGCGACCAGCTCGGCCGGGCTGTCCGTACCGTCGGACGCGTTGCTGTGGGCGTGCAGGTCGATGCGCACGGGCGGTGCTCCCTGGGTCGTCGGCGGAGGTGCGGCCCAGGATAGTGCGCCCGGGTGTCGGGGGATCAGCCCAGCAGACGGGGGGAGAGCGCCCCGCAGGGCAGCAGGTCGAGCTCCGCGCCGGCCTCCCGCAGGTCGGTCAGCACCAGCTCGTCGTACATGACCAGGGCCGACTGTTCGGGCCAGGCCACCGCCCAGAGCCAGAGGCCGCGTGCCTCGCCGGCGAAGACCGCGCGGTCGGCCGGTGCGTCCGGGACGTGGAACATCGGGGTGGGCCGGCCGGCGGCCAGCAGCTTGGCGTCCGCCGGCTTGTAGAGGCCGACCGAGTCGCCCGGGTCCGGCCCGGGGAGCCCCGCGTACCGGGCGCCGAGCCCGACGCCCAGCTCCTCCGCGATCAGGACCAGTTCGCCGAACCCCCCGAGCGGCGCCGGGCCGGCGCAGGCCACGGCGGTGGCGCGGGCGCCCGAGATGTCGTCGCCGACGTGCGCGATGCCGGTGTACAGCCAGCCGACCGGGAGCGGCCAGGGCAGCCAGACGGGGACCTGCGAACGGGCGACGGCGACACCGAGCGCCTCGACGCTCGGGGGCAGCACCGGCTGCATCGGATGCACGGCGCCGTGCCGGTCGCACTGCCAGGTGTCTGAGAACAGACCGGGAGCGCGGACCCGACCGGCGCACCTCGGGCAGCTTGGCTCGCCCCTCATAGCCGACAACGCTCCTCCCTCCGGACCGCCGCGTCAAGGACGATCACCCGTACGGAGGGCGGTCCGGCGGCACCGGTCGGTGGCGGACGGCCGGCCGGCGCGGGGTGGGCGCGGTGCGGCGGATCCCGTTGGGGAACTGTCCAGCCGGGGGCGGCGGCAAACGTCCGCGGCGCGCTCCGGGGTGCGGCGCCGGGCGGTCCCGGACGCACTGACGCCCCGTCTCCGCTGGTGCGGTGGCGGGGCGTCAGTCCGGTTTCGGAACGTCGGGGTCGGACGATCCCGGCTCGTCGGCGGCGGGCGAGGCCTCCCGGTCGGAGGCGCCGCAGCGGCCGGTCAGGCGGCGGGGCACGGGCGGATGAGCAGGCGTTCGCCGGTACGGGCGGCGGCCTGGACGAGCTCGCGGACGGTTTCGGCGTCGGCGATCAGGCGGTCGGTGGCGGTGCCGCGGGCGTCGTCCAGTCGGAGGATCTCGAAGCGCATGGGCGTTTCCTTTCCCGGCCCCGTCGAGCGGGGCGTTCGTGGCTGAGTCGGTATCAGCCCTTTCAGGGTCTGTCGGGTCGAACGGTCGACCGACCGTTGCGGCAAAGAGGGCTCCCCCCTGCGTGCCAAGGGTGTCTTTCCCTCGAATCCACTCTGCGGTGGCGCTGCTACCGGGCCGTTGCCCGTCCGTAAAGTCCTGGTTTCGGAGGATCGACATCGACAGCACGCCGACGTCAGTGTCAACGATGTTTCCAGGACCAAATCAAATATTACCGCAACTAACGAATTTTGTCGCATGTCTTTTACCAGAGGCCCGGAGCGGGCGCACGGCGGGGCCCGGTTCGCCGCGTCGGCGCTCCGGCGGCGGTCCGGCGCCGGACCGGCCGGTCAGCCCCAGAAGGCGGTCAGGGCGGCGGCCGTGGCGGCAGGCTGATCGGCGTTGGGGGAGTGGCCGGCGTCCTCGACCACGACCCGGCGGGCACCCAGCCGGGCGGCCATCGCGGTCTGCTCCGGCACCGGCCAGGCGTAGTCCCGCACTCCCGAGAGCACCAGGGCGGGCAGCCCGGCGGCGACCGTCGCGGCCAGCTCGTCCACCCGGTCCGGTGCCGCGACCAGGTGGCCGCCGGTGGTGATCAGCGCCTGCGGCACGTTGGCCAGCCAGCGGCGGTGCAGGAACGCGGCGACCTCGGCGCCCGGGCGGCGGGCCCGGTCGCCGCCCTCCTCCAGCTGCTGCATCACCTGCCAGATCTCTTCGAGGGTCATCGTCGGCAGCACGTCGACCAGCAGCCGGGTCCGCTCCGCCTCGGCCGGGTCGATCGGGCCCGGCCCGGTGGACATCAGCGTCAGCGAGGACCACGGCAGCGATCCGGAGCCGCCCGGGCGGGCCACCGCCTCGGCCTCGGCGGCCAGGACGGCCTCGCGGACCACCTGGCCGCCGAGGGAGTGGCCGAGCAGGTGCAACCGCCCGCCGGCGCCGTTCCCGTCGGCCGCGACGGCCTCGGCCCGCAGCGCGGCGGAGAGCGCCCGCACGTCGGCGCCCAGCGCGGCCACCGCGTAGGCGGCCGGGTCGTCCGGTCCCCCGGTCTCGTACTGCCCTCGCTGGTCGATTGCCGTCACCCGGTAGCCCGCCGCCGCCAGCGGCTCCAGCAGGGCGATGAAGTCCTCCTTGCTGCCGGTGAACCCGGGCACCAGCAACGCGGACCCGCGCACCGCCCCCGCCGGCTCCGCCCGCAGCGCGGCGAACCCGCCGCGGGTCGTCGCCACCCGCAGGGCGCGCGCGCAGGACGGGAGCGTGAGGAACGGCGGCGTACTCATGGGGACGGACCTCCTGGGGCCTGGCGCGGCGGGGTGAACCGGCGGACGGCCCCGAGCCTAGGGTCTGCCGTCGAGCCCCCGGCCCACCCGGTTGCGCCGGTGGCGGCCGGGCGGCGGCGGGCAGACCCGCGGATCGGTGTGCGGACGCCGAAGGGGGCGGCCGGAACATTCCGGCCGCCCCCTTCAACCAGGGTGGATCAGCTCTCCGGAGCCACCTCGGGGGCGGCCGCCGGGCGGCGGGTGCGGGAACGCCGGCGCGGGGCCGGAACGTCGGCGGCGGCCTCGGCGGCCTCCACCACCGGAGCGGCCTCGGCGGGCGCCGCGACCTTCTTGGCCCGGGTGCGGGTGCGCTTCGGCTTCTCCTCGGCGACCGCCTCGGCGACCGCGACCGCGACCGGAGCCGGGGCCGCGACCGGGGCCGCAGCTTCGGCGACGGCGGCTGGAGCCTCCGCCACGGCGGCGGCGGCGTCCTCGCCGGACGCCGCACCGCGCGAGCGGCGACGGCGGCGGCGCGGGGCCGCGGACTCGCCCTCGGCGCCCTCGACGGCCGGAGCCTCCGGGCCGGCCGTCGCGACGGCCTCGGTGACGGTGCCCTCGACGGCCTCGTCGACCGAGGAGCCGCGACGGGTGCGGCGGCGCTCGCGGGTCTTGCGGGCCTGCTTCTCCTCGGCGACCGGGGTCTCGACGACGTCGGCCCGGCCGGGGCCGGCCGCCCGTCCGCCGCGGCCCCGGGCGCCACCGGCCGAACGCGAACCGCGCCCGCCGGTCTCGCCGAGGTCCTCGACCTCCTCCGCGCCGAGCCCGGCCCGGGTCCGCTCCGAACGCGGCAGCACACCGGTGGTGCCCTTCGCGATCTTCAGCAGCTCGAACAGGTGCGGCGAGGTGGAGTAGGTCTCCTCCGGCTCGTTGAACGAGAGTTCGAGCGCCTTGTTGATCAGCTGCCAGCGCGGGATGTCGTCCCAGTCGACCAGCGTGACCGCGGTGCCCGAGGCGCCGGCCCGGCCGGTGCGGCCGATCCGGTGCAGGTAGGTCTTCTCGTCCTCGGGGCACTGGTAGTTGATGACGTGCGTGACGCCCTCGACGTCGATGCCGCGGGCCGCGACGTCGGTGCAGACCAGCACGTCGACCTTGCCGTTGCGGAACGCCCGCAGGGCCTGCTCGCGCGCGCCCTGGCCGAGGTCGCCGTGGACGGCGCCGGAGGCGAAGCCGCGCTGGGTCAGCTGGTCGGCCACGTCGGCGGCGGTCCGCTTGGTGCGGCAGAAGATCATCGCCAGCCCGCGGCCGTCGGCCTGGAGGATGCGCGAGACCATCTCGACCTTGTCCAGCGAGTGGGCGCGGAAGATGTGCTGCTCGGTGTTGGCGACGGTGCTGCCGGTGTCGTCCGGAGCGGCGGCGCGGATGTGGGTCGGCTGGCTCATGTACCGGCGGGCGAGGCTGATCACCTGGCCCGGCATGGTCGCGGAGAACAGCAGGGTCTGCCGCTTCGCCGGCAGCATGGTGATGATCTTCTCGACGTCCGGCAGGAAGCCGAGGTCGAGCATCTCGTCGGCCTCGTCCAGGACCAGCGAGCGGACCTTCGACAGGTCCAGCTTCTTCTGGCCGGCCAGGTCGAGCAGGCGCCCCGGGGTGCCGACGACGATGTCGATCCCCTTCTTCAGCGCCTCGACCTGCGGCTCGTAGGCCCGGCCGCCGTAGACGGCGAGCACGCGGACGTTGCGGACCTTGCCGGCGGTCTGCAGGTCGTTGGTGACCTGGGTGCAGAGCTCGCGGGTCGGGACGACGATCAGCGCCTGCGGGGAGTCGCAGAGCTGGTCCTCGCCGGCGCGGCCGGCGTCGATGTCGGCCCGCACGACGACGCGCTCGATCAGCGGGAGACCGAAACCGAGCGTCTTGCCGGTGCCGGTCTTGGCCTGGCCGATGACGTCGTGGCCGGTCAGCGCGACCGGCAGGGTCATCTCCTGGATGGGGAAGGGGTGGACGATGCCGACGGATTCGAGCGCCTCGGCGGTCTCCGGGAGGATCCCCAGGTCCCGGAACGTGGTCTTCGTGGGTTCAGCGGTGGTGGACAGGGTGCTGCCTCTTCCGTGTGGAGGGGCCGAGAGCGAGCGGCGGGCGGGCAGCCGCGCGGCTGCGTACGGGCCTGGACGGCCCAGAAAACAGCTGCGCGGACGCACAATCGCGCCGGTCCCTGCGGCCGGCCGGTGCGCGCGGCCCGACAGGGGCGCGTCGCCGGCGGCGTCGGGGAGGATTCCCGTGAGGGACCTGCGCGGGACCTGCGCCGGGATGGCGCGGTCTCGGCGGCCCTCGCTCGGCCACTGGTGCGGTGCCAAGGCTTGAAGTCCAAGCCCTGGTCGGAGCCGATCGGCTCTCCGACCGGGCATCCGCGTACGTTGAGGTCCCGGCTTCCGGTACGGACACGTCCTGACGGACTGCGCCTGCTTCGGAGCGGGCTTGCCCGGCACACCGAGACGGCGGTGACACCGTGCGAGCACGACGGGCCTCCGTACCACCATACAGTCACCCGACGACTCGAACACGTGACGCGGGCGACATCGCAGGTCGGGGCGGGCGGGGCCGGACGGGCCGGTGCCCCCGCGCGGCCGGGCGGCGTGCGCGGGCCGCGCGTGTGCGGGGAGCGACCCGGGACGGACCGGGACTAAGGTGACGGGTCATGGAGAACCGTGGTGGGACGCAGGACGTGGCGGACGGCTCGATCGGGGACTGGGCGACCTGCTCGGCCGACCCCGGCTACCGGGCGGCCGTGCTGGACCTGCTCGGCGCCCTCGCGTACGGCGAGCTGAGCGCCTTCGAGCGGCTCGCCGAGGACGCCAAGCTGGCGCCCGACCTGGCCGACAAGGCGGCGCTGGCCCGGATGGCCTCCGCCGAGTTCCAGCACTACCAGCGACTGCACGACCGGCTCGCCGAGGTCGGCGCCGACCCGCAGGAGGCGATGCGGCCGTTCGTCGAGCCGCTGGAGCTGTTCCACCGGATGACCGCGCCCTCGGACTGGCTGGAGGGCCTCGTCAAGGCCTACGTCGGCGACGCGATCGCCACCGACTTCTACCGCGAGGTGGCCGCCCGGCTGGACGACGACACCCGCGACCTGGTCCTCGGCGTCATGTCGGACACCGGCCACGCCCAGTTCGCGGTCGACAAGGTCCGGCAGGCCATCGAGGCCGACCCGCGGGCCGGCGGCCGGCTGGCACTCTGGGGCCGGCGGCTGATGGGCGAGGCGCTCAGCCAGGCCCAGCGGGTGGTCGCCGAGCGGGACGCGCTCTCCAACCTGCTGGTCGGCGGCGTCCGGGTGCAGGGCTTCGACCTCGTCGAGGTCGGCAAGATGTTCAACCGGATCACCGAGGCGCACACCCGGCGGATGGCCGCGCTCGGCCTCGCCTCGTAACGCCCGGGGGCCTTCGGCCCAGGTCAGGCGGGGCGGTGCCGCCGGTGCGAACCCGCCCGGTGCGGGCGGTGCCGGCGGGCCGGCTGGCGGCCTGCGGCGAGGTCGGGACGGGCCAGCACCGAGGTGATCAGCGCCGAGGTGACCGCCGAGACCGCGATGCAGGCCGCCGGGTACTCGCCGTCGAGCGTGAAGTGCGCGATCGCCCCGGCCAGCAGCGCGGAGACCAGCGCCGTCCCCGTCGTCAGCCCCCACCCGGAGGGGAAGTACGCGGGCAGCGACAGCAGGGCGGTGGCGCCGACCACCAGGCCGACGAGGGCGAAGGCGAACGTCTCGACCAGCAAGGGTGCCTCCCCGGGGCTCGGTGCGCGGCACGTGGCCGGCCGCACTTCTCGCCGTACCCCGCTCGCCCCGGTCGTACACGCCGGGGCGAGCCGGCCGCGCCCGCCACGTCCCCCCGCCCCGGCCGTGAACGCGACGGTGCCCCGCCCCCTCGGACGAGGGAGCGGGGCACCGAAGGACAGCTCAGAGCGTGCCGAAACCGACCTTGCGGGCGGCCTGCTCGCCGATCTCCACGTACGCCAGGCGCTCGGCCGGGACGATGACGCGGCGGCCGTGCTCGTCGGTCAGCGTGAAGAGCTTCGAGGTGCCCTCCAGCGCCTTGGCGATCGCGCTCTCGACCTCATCGGCCGTCTGCGAGCTCTCGATGACGATCTCGCGCGGCGCGTTCTGCACGCCGATCTTGACCTCCACGGCTTCCGTCCCTCCGGGGTTGCAGCCATCCACGCGCGGGCACCGGACCGCCTGGGACAAGCGTTCGCGGCGACCGCGCCGTACGGCTTCACCATAGAGCACCGGATCGGTACCGAGGCGAAGGTCCGGTGATCACTGCTCGGGGGCAGCGGCCTCCGGGGAATCGAGGTTGGGGTGCATCGGGAAGCCCTTCAGCCCGCGCCAGGCCAGGCTGGCGACCAGCCGGACCGCCTCGTCGCGCGGGATCTCCAGGCCCTGGGAGAGCCAGTACCGCGCGGTGATCTGGGCCAGGCCGCAGACCCCGGCCGCGAGCAGCTTGGACTCCGACTCCGGCAGGTCGGTGTCCTCCTGGATCACCTTGCTGACCAGCGTCGCACTGGCCTCCGCCGCCCGCTCGACCCGCTCGCGCACGGCCGGCTCGTTGGTCAGGTCCGACTCGAAGACCAGCCGGAAGGCACCGGACTCGCTGGAGACGTAGTTGAAGTACGCCTCCATCGTCGCGGCCACCCGCAGCTTGTTGTCGGTGGTCGTCTCCAGCGCCTCGCGGGTCGAGTCGACCAGGGCGTCGCAGTGCTTGTCCAGCAGCGCCAGGTAGAGGTCCAGCTTCCCGGGGAAGTGCTGGTACAGCACCGGCTTGCTCACCCCGGCGCGGTCGGCGATGTCGTCCATGGCGGCCGCGTGGTAACCCTGCGCGACGAACACCTCCTGGGCGGCACCGAGCAGTTGTTCACGGCGGGCGCTTCGCGGCAGGCGGGCACCGCGCGGGCGCTCCTGCGCCTCCTGGATGGCCGTCACGGCGCTCCTCATTTCACGGGTCGTACGGGGTTGGCAAGATGACCGATTCTACTTTCGGGTAACCGCCCTCGCGCTTGGCAGGCGTGAGAAAAGCGGCCAGCCCCCTTGTCAGGAGCCCACAATACGGCGCTGACCACGGCCACCGGCAGTGGTGTGACAGGGGCAGGAACGACCGGACCGGGAGCGGACCGGGAACGGTCCGTGGGCGGGCCGCGACGGCGCCGGCTCACTACCATCGTCCACCATGAGCAGCCCTGAGCAGCAGATACGCCCGGAGACGGCCGCCCCGACGCCGTTCCGCACGGTCGAGGTCCCCGGCGCGGTCGTGGGGGGGGGCCGCCCCCACCCCCCCCCCCCGGCCCCCCCCCGCCCTCGGGGGGCCCCCCCCCCCCCACCGACCCCCCCCCCGCCCGCCCCGCCTCCCCGCGGGGCCCGGCACCTCTTTGCCAGAATGATCGCCGTCTCCCCCCGGAGCCCGCCCTCACCCCCGCCCGCACGCCCCCGCCGTCCGTCCGGAGCCCGGCAGGCCGCAGGACGAAGGCGGGCCCCGACCGCCACCACGGAACGGACCCCCATGCTCCCCTTCGACGAGAGCCGGGCCCGGCTGATCCTCGCCCACGCCTGCGAGTCCGCCGGCCTTCCCGCGCCCGACGGCGCGCGGCTGCTCGCGCTCGGCGAGAACGCCGTCTTCGACCTCGGCGACCCGGCCGTGGTCGCCAAGGTCGGGCGCGGCCCCGAACTGGCCGAGCGCACCCGCCGTGAACTCGCCGTCGCCGACTGGCTGGCCGGCCGGGGCATCCCCGTGGTCCGCCCGTACGACGCGCTGCCCGCCGAACCGCGGCACACCCTCGGGCACCCCGTCACCTTCTGGCACCGGCTCCCGCCCGCCGGGCGGCCCGCCCGCCCGGCCGACCTCGCCCCGCTGCTGACCGCCCTGCACCTGCTGCCCGACCCGCCGTTCCGGCTCGCCCGGCGCGACCTGCTCGCCCCCGTCGAACGCTGGCTCGCCTCCGCCGAGGGCCACGTCGACCCGGCCGACGTGGACTTCCTGCGCCACCGCCGGGACACCTTCGCCGCGGCCCTGCCCGACCTCCACCCGCACCTGCCGACCGGGGTGATCCACGGCGACGCGTTGCCGCGCAACGTCCACATCGGGCCGGACGGACCCGTCCTGCTCGACCTGGAGACCGTCTCGCGCGACCTGCGTGAGCACGACCTGGTGGTCCTGGCGCTCAGCCACGACCGCTACGGCGTCCCCGCCGGGGAGTACCGGGCGTTCACCGACGCGTACGGCTGGGACGTGCGCGAGTGGTCCGGCTTCACGGTGCTGCGCGGGGCCCGCGAGACGGCGAGCGCCTCCTGGGTCGCCCAGCAGGTGCCGGGCAACCCGGCCGCGCTCGCCGAGTTCCGGCGGCGGGTGGACTCGCTGCGCTCGGGGGCGACGGAGGTGCGCTGGTACCCGTTCTGACCCTGCGGCCGGTGCGGCGGGCCGGTCCGGCGGGCGGGGGTGCGGGCAGGGGCACGGGCGGGGGTGCGGGCAGGGGCACGGGCGGGGGTGCGGCGGACCGCGCGTGGCGGTGGCCCTGAAGGGCCGTCGGGGCGGGGTGTCCCCCGAGGAGGGCGCAACCGGGTCGATGCCATCGGCGTCTTATCCGACAGTCATCCCGACCGAGGATCGGCATCCGCCTCCGCACCTCAGGAGCCGCCGCCATGCCGCAGCACTCCGCCCCGCCGCGCCCCTCGTCCTCCGCCCGGCGCCGCCGACTCGCCACGGGCTGCGCCGCGCTCGCCGCCTCGCTGGCGCTCGCCGCCTGCGGCACCGCCAACGGCGCGCTCCGGCCCGAACCGGGCACGACCACCGCCGCACCCTCCTCGCCGACGGGCCCGGTACCGACCGCCCCCGCGTCGCCGTCCGCGCCTCCGCCGTCCGGGTCGCCGTCGTCCGGCCCTCCCGTGTCCGGCCCTCCCGTGTCCGGCTCCGCCCCGGCCACCCCGCCGGTCACGTCACCGCCCACCCGCACGCCCGCCCCGAAGCCCACCACCCCCCGCCCCCCGACCGCGAGGCCGACGACACCCCCCGCACCGGCGCCGTCCCCCACCACCACCGCGCCCAGGACTCCGGCGCCCCCGGCGCCGTCCACCGGGGTCTCCACCGCGATCGTCAGCTCCACCGCGTCCGGCGGCCGTACGGTCGCGCTCACCTTCGACGACGGCCCCGGCCCGGCCACCGGCCAGGTCCTGGACCTGCTCGCCCAGTACCACGCCAAGGCCACGTTCTGCCTGGTCGGCAAGCAGGCCGCCGCCGATCCGGCCACCGTCCGGCGGATCGTGGCGGCCGGCCACCGGCTCTGCGACCACAGTGTCGACCACCCGCAGCCGTTCGCCGCCCTCCCGCACGACCGGGCGGTCCGTCAGATCGCCGACGCCGAGGCCATGATCGTCCGGGCCGGCGGCCCGGGCTCCACGGTGGGCTGGTTCCGCGCCCCCGGCGGCGCGTTCACCGAGGACAACCGGCGGATCGCCGCGGACAACGGCCTGCGACCGCTCGGCTGGTCGGTCGACCCGCGCGACTGGTCCCGCCCCGGCACGGCCGCGATCGTCTCGGCCGTCCGGACCGGGCTCAGGCCGGGCGGCGTTGTCCTGCTCCACGACGGCGGCGGCGACCGCAGCCAGACCGTCGCCGCGCTCCGGCAACTGCTGCCCTGGCTGGTGGCCCAGGGTTACCGCTTCGACGTCCCGGCGAGCTGATCCGGTCACCCGGGCACCGCCCGTCCCGTCACCCGCGCCCCCTAGAATCCGGCCCATGGCCACCGATCACCCCACGGAACTCGGACCGCTCGGACCACGCCTGAGTACCGGTCGGGTCCTCGGACTGCTCGCGCTCGCCGCCCCCGTCGCGGCGGCCGGCTGGATCACCGGCACCGGCTTCGTCCGGGCCTTCGTCGAGGACGCCTGCGGGCCCGAACGGTCCTGCGGCGGCCTCGACATCGCCGTCCACCTCGCCGGTGGCCTCCTGGGCTGGCTGGCAGCCCTGGTGGGCACCGCCACCACCGCGCACGGGGACGGTCCGCTGGACGGCGACTCGGCCACCTCCGACCGCGGCGTCCTGCTCGGCTGCGTCGCCCTCGGTCTGGTCGGCGCCTCCTTCGCCGACAACACCTTCCACCCGTGGCTGCTCGCCCCGGTCGCCCCGCTCGCGCTGGCCACGATCGGACTCGACCGCTTCGGCGCCCGGCGGTGGCGCACCACGCGGACGGAGCAGCTCCGCACCGCCGGACAGGAGCGCAGGCTGGCCGGGTCCGGTGTCACCGTCACCGGCACGGTGGTGGGCGTCGCCGGTGACGGCAGCACTCACGACGGCGCCCCCGTCCTTCGGCTGACCGTCGAGTTCACCACCGCGGACGGCACCGTCCGCACCACCACCGTGACCGGCGCCTTCCCCGCCCCCGGGGGCCCGCGCCGCGGCAGCCCCGCCGAGGTCCGCTACGACCCGGCCGACCCGTCGGTGGCCCGGGCCACCGTCACGGACCCCGGCCCCGACGACGCCGTCCCCACCACCACCCCCGGAGCCGCACCGCCGGAGATCGTGGACGGCCTGGAGCGCCTCGCCGCCCTGCACCGTCAAGGGGCCCTGGACGAGGTCGAGTTCGCCCTGGCCAAGGCCCAGCTGCTCGGACGCGCCCCCGAGGACCGCCGGCCCGCCCTGCCGTAGACGCCGCACCGCCGACGCCTCCCGTTCACCCGAGTCTTCCCCCGCGGGCCGCCCCGGTTCACCCCGGGGACGGTCGAACGGCACTACCGTCCGCGCATGACGACAGAGCGCCGGATCACCGGACCCCGTCTGCTGGCCCTCGTCCTCCTGTGCGGCCTCGCCGTGGCGGCCGGTCGGCTCGGCACCGCCGGGCTGGTGCGGGTGCCCGCCGCCGACCCCTGCGGCCGGGAGACGGGCTGCGACGCCAACGCCATGGTGCTGGAGATCACCTGCGGCCTGGTGTGCTGGCTGCTCTCGATGGTCTGCGCGGCTGCCCTGGCCAACAACGCCGACGAGGACGACCGCTGCCACCGCATGTCGGGCGGCCTGATCATCCCGGTCTGGCTCCTGCTCACCCTGGTGGGCGCCTACGGCGCCGACGGGGCCCCTCGCCCCTGGCTCCTGGTCCCGATCGGTGCGTTTGCCCTGATCGCCCTCCTGGCGGGCGTCCCCGCGGAACGGCGGGTGGCCCGCGAGACCGCGGTGCACCGCCGGGCACGGGCCCTCGCCCGACGACTGGCCGACCACGGCGTCACCGTCGCCGGCACCGTCACCGCGCTCGCGGAGGCGGCCGCCCCCGCTCCTCGCCGGGTCGGTCTGCGGCTCACCGTGAAGTACCGCACCCTCGACGGCGAGGAGCGCGCGACCACCCAGCCGGGGGCGTTCCCGGCCTACGCGCTGCCCCGGGTCGGCGACCGGGTGACCGTCCGCTACGACCCTCAGCACCCGGACGGTGCCGAGATCGCCGTCCGCCCGCCCGACGAGCAGTCCGGCGACGCCGTCCTCGCCCGGGAGCTGGAGCGAGTGGCCGTGCTGCACCGGGAGGGCCTCCTGGACGGCGCCGAGTTCGCCCACGCCAAGGCGCGCCTCCTCGCTCCCGCGCCGGAGGCCGGCTACTCCACGGCGAGCCGGTAGACCTGTCGCGAGCCGCCCTCCGGCCCCGGCGCGGCGGGCCCGCCCGGGGCGAAGCCGAGCCGCTCGTAGAAGACCCTGGCGCCACTGGCCACCGCACCCGGGTGGTCGGCGCCGAAGGTGATCACCTCCACCGTCGCGGGGCCGCGGACGTACCGCCGCAGCGCGTCGTCGACCAGGGCCCGCCCGACGCCCGTCCCCCGGGCCCGCTCGGCCACCACCAGCCAGTGCAGGTGGTGGCGGCCGTCCGGGCCGGTCCCGAAGAGCAGCCCGCCGAGCGGGCCGTCCGGGCCGTCGGCGACCAGCGCGAGCCCGCGCTCGGTGTGCCCGGCCACCGCCCGGTGGAACCCGGGCTCGGCCACCATCGGTCCGAACCACTCCTCCACCTCGGCCGCGAGCCCGAGGAAGGCGGGGAGATCGTGCTCAGCCAGTCTGATGATCATTGCGGCAGTGTCGCAGACGGGCCGCCGGACGGCAGGCTGCCGGGCGGCCCGGCGGCGGATCGGCAACGCGACCGCACCCGGCCCGCGTTCCGGTCACGGTCCGGGTGCGCCGCCGGGCACCGGTGCCCGCACCGCCGCCCGCACCGCGTCGGGCGGGCGGGCGCAGTGCGATCACCGGTCGCCGGTCGCCGGTCGCCTCAGCGCAGGGGCCAGCGGGGGTCGATGACGGCCTGCGGGTCCTTGCCGCGGCGGAACCACGCCTGGAGGTCCTCGGCCCAGACCCGGTACCAGCCGATCTGGCGGGTGTGGAGCTCGGCGGGCGGGACGGCGCCGACCTCGGCCGGGTAGCGCTCACCCAGCGCGACGGCCACCCGGACGGCGGCGAGCGCGTCGCTGCCGGCCTCGTGCGCGTCGGTCAGCTCGACGCCGTACACCTCGCAGACCCGCTGGAGCGTCCGGGAGCCCTTGCGGTACTTGTCCACGGCGCGGTCGATGACCAGCGCGTCGAGGACCGGTCCGACGGGGCCGCCGAGGCGCTCGGCGAGCGACGGCAGTCCGTGCCGGCGCAGCTCCGCGTCGAGCAGCGAGAGGTCGAAGGTGGCGTTGAAGGCCACCACCGGACGCCCGGCGGCGAGCCGCTCGCAGAGGGCGGCGGCTATCTCGTCCACCGCCTCCTTGGCCGGGCGGCCCTTGGCGCGGGCGAGGCCGTCGCCGATGCCGTGGATCGCCTCGGCCTCGGCGGGGATCGGGACGCCCGGGTCGAGGAGCCAGCCGGTGGCGCTCAGCCGGCGGGCCCCGACGGTGTCCACGAGGGCGGCCGTGACGATGCGGTCCACGGCCGGGTCGGTGCCCGTGGTCTCCAGGTCGAAGCCGACCAGTGGCTGCTGCCACCAGCTCATAGGGGTGTGTCCTTCCGTCCTACTGGTCGAAACAGCCCCCATCATCGCCCGCCCCTCCGACAATCCGGCCGGTGGGGCGGGCGGGGGCGGCGCTCAGGCCGCGTCGAGCAGGGTCCGACCGAACCAGTCGGCGGCGTCCCGGACACCGGGGAGGACGTAGAAGTAGCCGCCTCCGGTGGGGCGGAGGAAGCGGGCCAGCGGCTCGTCGGCGAGCCGGGTCTGGACCGCCTCGAACTGGCGGACCACGTCCTGCTGGTAGCAGCAGAACGCCAGGCCGTGCTCGGGGACGCCGTCCGCGTCGAGGCCCCGGTCGTAGGTGAAGGCGCGGCGCAGGATGCGGCTGCCCCGGGCCGCGTCGGTGCGCGGGTTGGCGAGCCTGATGTGCGAGTCGAGGGCGATCACGGCGCCCTTCGGGTCCTGGCCGTAGTCCGGTTTGTCGTTCTCCTTGGCGCGGCCGAGCGGGGCGCCGTCGGACTTGCGGCGGCCGATCATCCGCTCCTGGTCCGTCAGCGGCACCTCGTCCCAGGGCCCGGTCAGGGTGCGGACGGCCCGGACCACCTGGTAGCTGCCGCCGACCGCCCAGGCGGGTTCGCCGCCGCCCGCGCCGACCCAGACCAGCTCGTCCATGTCCCGGGCGGAGCCGGTGTCGGGGTTCTCGATGCCGTCCTTGAAGCCGAGCAGGTTCCGTGCGGCGCCGGACGGACGGGCGCGGTTCTGGAAGCCGTCCAGCTGCCAGCGCGGCCGGACCGCGCCCCGGAGCGCCCGCAGCAGGTCGCGCACGGCGTGCTCGACGGTGTCCCGGCTCGTGGCGCAGACCTGGAGCGAGAGGTCCCCGTGGCACTCGGCGGGGCGCAGCGCGTCGTTGGGGAAGGTCCGCATCGCGGTGAGCTTGCGGGGGCGGGCGTCGGCGAGGCCGTAGCGGGCGTCGAAGAGGGAGGCGCCGACGGCGACGGTGACGGTGAGGTCGTCGGTGGGCAGGGCGGCGGCGGTCCCGAGGGTGCCGCTGTCCGCGGGCGGGGCGTCGGGGCCGAGGTCGGGCGGGGTGCCGCCGCCGGTCAGGAAGCGGATCCGGTCGGTGAGGGTGCGCAGCAGCGCCCCCAGCGCCGTGCGGTCGGCGACGTTGACGTCGACGGCGAGGAAGGTGCCGTACCCGGGTGGGGGGTTCAGGATGCCGGCCTGGTGGAGGCCGTGGAACGGGATCAGGCCGGTGGTCGCGCGCGGCCCGGGGGCCGCGGGCGCGGCGCCGCCGGTGCCGAGGGTGAGCGCCCCGGCGGCGCCGGCCCCGAGGGCGGTGCGGACGAAGCTGCGGCGGGAGGCGCCGGGGGCGCCAGGGTCGGTCGTGTACTGACTGGACAACGGCGGGCCTTCCGGATCGACGGGCAGGGGTGCGCGGGCATGCCGAAGGGGGCCTCACGGCAGCCGGGGGGACGCGCGGCAGGCCCGGAACCGGCCTGCTGATCATGAAATCGACGCTAGCAAGCCCCGGCCCGGCCCGCCCCCGGAACGTGCACCCCGGCTGACCGTCCGTCGGCCGATCAGCCGCCCGTCTCCATCCGTCCGGCCTACGGCCCGTCCGCCGCCCTGCCCGCAGCCGTCGCGAGGCCCCTTGCCGAGGCCCCTTGCCGAGGTCCCGTCACGAGGTCCCTTCGCGAGGTCCCTTCGTGAGGTCGCCGCAGCGGGGTCCTTTCGCGAGGTCCCGTCACGAGGGCGCCTCGGTGAGGCCCCGGGGCGCGGGCTCCCCGCCCGGGGAGGCGGGCGTCAGGAGACCGGCCGGGAGTCCGCCCAGATGCCCTCGAACTCCTCGCGGTAGACCTCCAGCAGCCCGGCGTCCGTCCCGCCCGGCTGCTGGCCGGCACCGCCGCGCAGCACCAGCGCGGGCGACTCCATGCCGCGCGCGCGGCGCAGGTAGGGCTGGACGACGCCGAGGTCCCGGGTCTGGCGGCGTCCGCCGGCGCCGAGCTGCCCCGCACCGGCCGGGCCCTCGACCAGGTAGGCGGTGAACCGGGGGGTCTCGTCGAAGACCCTGATCTCGAAGCCGCCCTGGTCCCGCAGCCGGGCGCGGACCCGGCGGACGTGCAGGATGTTCATCTGGATCGAGCGGGCCAGCTCGCCGCGCCCGAGGCCCAGCTCGCGTTCGCGGCGGCGGACGGCGCTGCTGGTCGGGTTGAGGAACAGCAGCCGGACCCGGCAGCCGTCGGTGGCGAGCCGGACGAGCCGCTTGCCGGTGTAGTTCTGGCAGAGCATGCCGAGGCCGATGCCCAGCGCGTCGAGCCGCCGGGCGCCGTCGAGCAGGTCCTCGACGGGCAGGTCGCGCTGGAGCCGGACCCGGTCGGGGTGGACGGCGACGACGTCCGCGTAGCGGCCGGCGACCAGGGACTCGACGACGTCGGCGGGGACGCCGCCGGCGCCGCCGTCGAGCAGGGCCAGCAGCCGGGCGGCGGCGCGTTCGGTCTGGGCGAGGACGGTGCCGGTGAGGACGCGGTTGCGGGAGACGACGTGCCGGGCGACCTCCAGCTCGTCCAGCGCCAGTTCTATCTCCCGACGGTCCGCCAGGTAGGGCTCGAAGCAGGGCCAGTGCTGGACCATCAGCTCCCGCAGCTGGGGCAGGGTGAGGAAGACCAGCGGGTCGTCGTCGGCCGGGTCGAGCAGGTAGCCCTTGCGGCGGCTGACCTCGCGGACGGCGCCGGCCCGGTGCGCCCACTCCTCGCCCGCCGGGCCGGCTGCGGCCGTGACCCAGTCCTCGCCGTGGGCGGGCGCGTAGATCGGGTGCAGCACCTCGTCGACGAGCGAGCGGAGCCGCTGCTCGACGAGGTTGAGCCAGACGTAGGCGCGGCCGGACAGCCGGACCCGCTGGTAGGCGTCCTCCCACTCGGCGCCGGACCAGGCCAGCGCGGGGACCTCGACCGGGCCGCCCTGCGCGGGCACGACCGCCCGGCCGGTCAGGGCGGGGCGCATGACGACCGTCTGCGCCTCGCTGCGGGCGCTGCCCCGGTCGGGGCCGCCGGGCCCACCGCCACGTCCGCCGGCGGGGAACACCATGCGCCACCTCACCTGGTTCCTGCTCGGAGCTGCCTGCTCGCTGTACGGCTCGCCGTACGGCCGACTCTGCTGCTGTCTGTGTGCTGCCCGTCCGGCTCGTCCGGAACGGCTCACCGCCGGGCCTTCTGATACTGCGCCACGAGTGCGGGGCGGCCGGACGATCAAGAGTACTGCCCGCCGCGAACCGCCCGCAGCCGGTTCGGCCACGGCGGCGCCCCGGCCCCCGCTCGCCCCAACCGTCTCACCTGCCCCGCCCGCCCGGAAGCCCCCGGACGGCACCGGGACGCGCCGGATCGCGCAGGGCCGCGCACGGGCGCCGGAACCGCTCCGGCCGGGCCCCCGACGCACCCCGGACCGGCCGCGGATCGGCCGCGGACCGGCCCCGGGAGTCCGGGCGGACACCCGTTCGGGCGAATACGGCACAAATGGCCCCGCCCTCGGGGGACGCGTCGGGGAGTATGCGGACTGTGCCGTGCGTCACGGCACACGACCGTCGCACATGCCCGGCCGCCCGGCCGGGAAGAGAGCGTCGGGGTCCGGCCCGACCATCGGACTATCTGTCAGTTCTCCTTCTAAGCAGGGAAGTTGAGGAGCCATGCAGGTCTGGCCAGGGAAGCCCTACCCCCTCGGTGCCACCTACGACGGGGCCGGCACCAACTTCGCGGTGTTCTCGGAGAGCGCCGACCGGATCGAGCTCTGCCTGCTCGGCGAGGACGGTGCGGAGACCTCCGTCGAGCTGCGCGAGACCGACGCCTTCGTCCGGCACGCCTACCTCCCGGGCGTCCAGCCCGGCCAGCGGTACGGCTTCCGCGTCCACGGCCCCCACAACCCGGGGCTCGGTCAGCGGCACAACAGCGCGAAACTGCTGCTGGACCCGTACGCCAAGGCGATGAGCGGGAACATCGACTGGGACGAGTCCGTCTACGGCTACCACTTCGGCGCGCCCGAGCGCCGCAACGACCTCGACTCGGCGCCCCACACCATGCACTCGGTGGTGATCAACCCCTACTTCGACTGGGGCACCGACCGACCGCCGCGCACCGACTACCACCGCACCGTCCTGTACGAGGCCCACGTGAAGGGCCTCACCCGCCTCCACCCCGGCATCCCGGAGGAGATCCGCGGCACCTACGCGGGCGTCGCCCACCCCGCCGTGATCGAGCACCTGGCCAAGCTCGGCGTCACCGCGATCGAACTGATGCCGGTGCACCAGTTCGTCCGTGATCACCGGCTGCGCGACCTCGGCCTCTCCAACTACTGGGGCTACAACACGATCGGCTTCTTCGCCCCGCACTCCTCCTACTCCTCCACCGGCGACCGCGGCCAGCAGGTGCAGGAGTTCAAGTCGATGGTGAAGGCCCTGCACGCGGCCGGCATCGAGGTCATCCTCGACGTGGTCTACAACCACACCGCCGAGGGCAACCACCTCGGTCCGACGCTGTCGATGCGCGGCCTGGACAACGCCTCCTACTACCGGCTGGCCCGGGACCAGCGGTTCTACGAGGACACCACCGGCACCGGCAACAGCCTGCTGATGCGCAGCCCGCACGTGCTCCAGCTGATCATGGACTCGCTGCGCTACTGGGTCACCGAGATGCACGTCGACGGCTTCCGCTTCGACCTCGCCGCCACCCTCGCCCGGCAGTTCCACGAGGTCGACCGGCTGTCCTCGTTCTTCGACCTCGTCCAGCAGGACCCGGTGGTCTCCCAGGCCAAGCTGATCGCCGAGCCCTGGGACCTCGGCGAGGGCGGCTACCAGGTCGGCAACTTCCCGCCGCTGTGGACCGAGTGGAACGGCATGTACCGGGACACCGTCCGCGACCTGTGGCGCGGCGAGAACGCCACCCTCGCCGAGTTCGGCTCCCGGCTCACCGGCTCCTCCGACCTCTACCAGGACGACGGCCGCCGCCCGATCGCCTCGATCAACTTCGTCACCTGCCACGACGGCTTCACCCTGCGCGACCTCGTCTCCTACAACGAGAAGCGCAACGAGGCCAACGGCGAGGGCAACCGGGACGGCGAGTCCTTCAACCGCTCCTGGAACTGCGGCGCCGAAGGGCCCTGCGACGACCCGGCGGTCGAGGAGCTGCGCGCGCGCCAGCAGCGCAACTTCCTCGCCACCCTGATGCTCTCCCAGGGCGTACCGATGCTCTCGCACGGCGACGAGTTCGGCCGCACCCAACTGGGCAACAACAACACCTACTGCCAGGACAACGAGCTGAGCTGGGTGCACTGGCCGGACGGCGACGGGCCCGGCGCCCGGCTGCTGGAGTTCACCCAGGGCATGGTCTGGCTCCGCCGCGACCACCCCGTCTTCCGGCGCCGCCGCTTCTTCCACGGCCGCCCCGTCTCGGGCCCCGCCCTCTCGGGCCGCCCCACCGGGGACGGCGCCGGCGGGTACGAGGACCTCACGGACATCGCCTGGTTCACACCCGGCGGGGAGGAGATGACCAAGCGCAACTGGGGCGCCAGCTACGCCAAGTCCCTCACCGTCTTCCTCAACGGCTACGCCATCTCGGAGCCGGACCGGCGCGGCGGGCGGATCGTCGACGACTCCTTCCTGCTGCTGTTCAACGCGCACTTCGAACAGCTGGAGTTCACCGTCCCGGCCGGGCACGGGCAGGAGTGGCAGGTGGTGGTGGACACCGCGCAGCCGCGGCTGCCCGCGCCGGGGTCGGGCGCCCGGGTCAAGGCCGGGGACACCCTCTGGCTCACCGACCGCTCGCTGATGGTGCTGCAACGGCCCGCGTGAGATCCCCCGGGGTCTGGCGCACCGCCTCCCCCACAGGAAGGACGGTGCCCGCCACCGGCCGGCGAGAGCCC